>PWSL01000038.1 GCA_003563255.1 Desulfonatronospira sp.
AGAGATTGATGAAGAGAAAATCATTTTTGTCCTGGCTCCCAGTTTAATGCCCTTCGGGCTTGCTCTGCGAGCAATTAAATCACGCCACAGGCGTGACAGGCGGAAGCCAGGCCAAAAGGTATCCTGTCAATTCTGTTAACCCTGTCTAAGGCCTGCCACGCGCTTCGCGTGGTTATTGTTTTTTGTGACAGGGTTTCAGGAGTAAGCCACTAAACAGTAACGGTATATTGGTATTTTGAACATCCCTTAGCTCTTTTTTAAGGAAGCAGGGGACAGTCACCCCAGCACTTATTTTTGTTAAAAAATAATTTTTACATCAGATAAAAATAAGTGCTGGAAGAGCCAGTCCCGGTGCTACATCTAAATGGCTAAACTGTTAAACTCAGCAATGGTTTAAGAATGAAAGTAAATGGAATGAAATCACTTGTACTATGCTTGAGTATCAATTGACATATTGCCCAGCCTTTACCTTAATGCGCATCAGCAAGTGAATATCCCCTTTTTCTTTATTTGATCGCAAAAAAAAGCATAGTATAAATCTATCATGAGGTCGTAGTGCTCAAATACTCTGAAACAACGGTTTTCAACGTCGATGCCCAAACCATGGTAAATACGGTGAACTGCAGGGGCGTGATGGGAACCGGGTTTGCCCTGGAATTCAAGATAGGCTTTCCGGAAATGTATGCCGACTACGTCAGTCAGACGGTGCGAACGCGGCGAGATACAGACAGGGGCGCTCTCCATCTATCGCGGCTATGGCAGGCCATAGATCTTCAATTCCCCAACAAAGCGGCATTGGTAAAAGCACTTGCAATACCAGTGGATCGAAATGGGATAGACTTGCTTCTCAGACATCTATGAATCGGAATTGAGGTACAAGGTGGCGATAACGGGGCGGTGGTCGGAAACCCCGGCATCCAGATTGCCCGCCGTTCCAACAGCCAAAGATTTCGAGGCATAGATGAAATCGATGCGCAACGGCAGAAACCCGCCCCAGACCCGAGTATAACCCAGTCCAGTTCCGGCTAAACCCCAGGCGTCCTGGAATTGTCCGCGCAGCCTGTAATGCAGTGGAAGGTCAGGCGGGGTGTTGAAATCTCCGGCCATGACGGTTGGATCCCGAAAATTCTGGATACGTTCGATGACCTTCTGAATCTGGTTCTCCTGCAAGTGGATTTGAGTCCTATATTCCCGCAGGGTGTCTAAGAGATCGCTGAAAGCGCTCATATCCAGACGCATAGTTTTGCCCGTCATCTCCCTTACCCCATCCTCGGTCACTTTGGGCGGCACAAGATGCAGCCCCAGCAGATTGAACGTCTGATCCCGCCTATCGGCAATCTCGACGAACAGGTATTTCCAGGAGGGCGGAAGATCCAGTGACCTCTTGGTCAGGATGGTCCACTCCCGGTCATTGATCACGCAAATAGCCAGCCCTCCAAGGTGGTCTATGCCCCGGCCATGGTAGTCGGTCCAGTGACAGGCGTTTGATTGCAAACCAAGCCTTCGCTGCAAAGCATTCAAGTGCCGGCGGGAGATTTCCTGCAATACCAGGACATCCGGCTGGGCATGGCGGATTTTGGCGGTTGCGGCGTCCAGGTTGGTCGGCACATGCTCGCGAGTGTCAAAATACCCCATGCGCTGGACATTCCAGGTCATCACCCTGATTGAGCTGCTTTGCTCGACACCCGAGACATCCGTGGGCATGATGAAATCCGTGTATCTGAATGCTGCCAGAACCAGAGCCAGAGTGAATAACAGCACCGAATATGTTGTCTTGCGCAGGACAACGTACAACACGTACCAGCCAATGCTGGCCGCGAAAAGAAAGGGGAACACCGTCAGCAGCAGGGCGACCGGAACCCAAGGATCCAGGCCCAGGTGCCCGTACAGAAAAAGTGCCAGAATGCCGGCCAACGGGACAGGCGCGAGCACGTCCAGAGTTGTGAATCTTTCAGGATAAATGATCTTGTCCATCTTCAATCTCTATGCAGTGCAATCCTGGTCTCACCGGAACTGACCGTGACCTTGACCAGTTTGTCCTGATATTTTTCCATCTCCCGGACCGGGGAAAAGACCAGGTTCATGCCGAGGGTTTCCAGTCTGGCAAAGCAAAGGCGATCCTTTTCTTCCGGGTACAGATATCCCATAAATTCGCCCTCCGGCAGCGGGGCATGAAAGCCGAGACGCAACCTGCGCATGCCCATGACAAAAAGGTACTTCAGCTTCATCTCTGCAGACAGAAACGACTCGGCATGGATGAAATTTGCACCGCGCATCAGGGCCTGCTCCAGATTCCGGCCAATGCTGCCGACAGCCTTTGGCGACAATCCCATGACCTTTTGCCCGAGATATTCCTCAAAATCCAGCCTGGTCAGCCCCTTTTTCCTGCCATGTAACGGCAAAGCCGTCTCTTCCATGACCGGGGCGTTCCCAGCGGCGAGAATGGTCGTGTTCACCAGATCGTAGACAGGGGAGAGCCGGACAACCCCTTTGGCGTCCGTAATCAGGGAAAAATTCTTGACATGGCCGTCCTCATTGCCCAGCAGAAAATTCAGGAGAACAAGGGCGTACAGCCTTGACAGTTCAATGGCTGGAAAGGAGGCGTACTTCTTTACCACCCGGGCCAGGTCTTCCATGCTTGCGTCGTATTTCTTCGCCCTGCTCAGCCCCAGCAGCTGTCCGAAATCCTCCACAGCGCGCTTGCCCTTCCCAACCCGGTCAAAGCGCTTCACAAAGTAGATCAACTGACGGTTCCTGTCGTAGATCATCCCGGAAAGGGGCTTGGCCATTCCCGCCAGGCCGGCAATGTGCATGGTTGCGGCTTCGTTGGCAGGCACATGCGGGGAATGTGGATTGTCCGGCTTCAGGATGTAGGAGCCGCCCTTTTGCGTGATCTCAAAACACCTGTTTTTCAGGGATAATTGGGCGCCAAGCTTGGGCTGGACCCCTGAAATGGACATCTTGACCTTCTGGTCAACGGCCAGTTGCAGGGCTTCCTGCCGGTCAAAAGGAAAGG
>PWSL01000268.1 GCA_003563255.1 Desulfonatronospira sp.
CCCACTTGTCCCAAAAAATGAGATGTTTTAAGCACAAAATGATGCTCAAGTGGGTCCCGGAGTGCCTGTCCCCTGCTTTCCTTAAAAGCGCTAAACAGATACGTCAGAAAAAAATAAGTGCGGGACTGTCCCCGGGCCGGTTCCTGCATCCCCATGAATGGTTACCTTAGGATTAAGGCCGTGCTCAGGGCAGACATCAAAACATCCCGCCTGCTCTTGAAAAAACTGCCCATAAGGGTTGTCAACAATTATTTATACAAGTGTTTAAACATTGTTTAATAATCTTTGATTATCACTACAGCAAAACTTATAAAATATAATATTGTACCTCAATTGGGGACAGGCACTTTTGCCGGTTAATAAATAGTAATTGTTCCAAAAATTTGGCGGCAAAAGAGCCAGTCCCCGGAGGTCAATCATAAGTTTCGCTGTAGTGTTGTACATATTCTTATTTTACACTCAGAACTGTGAACAGCACATATCCCGACAAAACAAGTCAGGTACGCAAAAATGGCACATGTATTGCTTAATTTTTGATAAATATCATTCTGTCAAAGGCTAACCTTTAAACCCATGGAGGTGCTTCATGTACCAAAGGATCCCCAAACTGGCCCTGCCCGGACTTATCCTTGCGCTGGCTCTTTTTCTTGCAGCCGGATTCACCAAGGCTGAACCCTGGAATGTCACCGGGTATGAACCCGGTCAACCCATTCCCACTGTTGAAGTGGAAACAGATGTCCCCAACCCCTTCCACACATTTGTAGGCATTGATTTTGTCAAGCCCATAGTAGCAGACAACCTGCTCAGGGTGGAACCCAGGGATGACGTCATGCTCATTGACGCAAGGCCCAAACGTCCCCGCTTTGACCGCGGACACATCCCCACAGCTGTGAGCCTGCCTGACGGCGAATTTGAAGAGAGAGCAGATGAGGTCCTTCCCGAGGACAAGTCAACTCTTCTTATCTTCTACTGCATGAACCCTGCCTGACGTCTCAGCCACGATTCCGCCTGGAAGGCGGAAGAAATGGGATACGAAAATGTCGTAGTTTTTCCTGAAGGTGATGAGCACTGGGCTGACCAGGGCTATAAGCTCTGGACCATCGAGGACATTACAGAACCGGAAGAGGCTGATGTTGCTGAGGCCCCCGAGCCGGCAGAACCATCAGACATAAAAGAAGGCGACTTTCCAGGATCCATTGATGAGGAATTCTTTGTTGAACTTATACAGAACGATCCGGAAAGCATACAGCTAATAGATGTACGCGAACAGGACGAATTTGAAAAAGGGCATATCCCTTCGGCCCAGCGTATGAATGTCGGTGAAATCCGGGCTAATATGGAGAACTTTGATACTTCGGATAAACCCATTGTGCTCATATGCGCCACCGGCGCCCGCAGCGGCGAAGCCTACTTCACCTTTCAGGATCAGCGACCCGAGCTGGACGTCTACTATCTGGATGCCAATGTATCCTACGGTGAAGACGGCAGCTTTGAAGTAAATTAACAACCACCTCCTCCTTATAACCTGATTCCCGGGAGCAGGGCTCAAAGCAAAACAGTTTACGAGCCTTGCTCCCGCAAACCCTCCAGGCACTCTTAAAGTCTTCATACCTGCTCTGCCGGATCATCACCTGCATGGCACTTTTCTATCCTTTTTCTCCCGATAGCAACCACCTTGTTGCCTTCGACCTCCTCCAACCTCCTGCCTGCCGGCCCCTGAAAGCACAAGGGGCCGGCAACCAAAACCAGCAGGACTGCCTGAAACATAAGCCTATTGACTTTGAAAAAATAATTTTTAATCATTTCCAGCAAGGATGCTTATTTCCTTCCAGCGAAAAATGGTTGCTGAATCGCTCCCTTTTTTACATAACCGTACTGAAAACATGAACTTGCATCCGGGACCAGTTAATGTAAGACTTGAGTGTGATTTAACTGCCACTTGACAAGTCATAACAACCTGGACCCAAGCAGTCCTCCCCGGAGGCCAGTAATGAATGAAACTCTCGCAACCTCCATGACCCCGGCCTTTCTGGTGACAACCCTGAGTGTTACTGTTGCCCTGCTGGCAACCATTGTCCTTTTCATCAAAGAATATACCAGGCTGCGCAGGTTAAGACGCGAGTTTCATGATTTCGAGGAAAACTGGAAGCAGGAGATGCAAAAGACCCAGAAGGCCATGCAGCGGGTTGTTGCCAGCTATCAAATAAGTGATCCGGATCAACGGATCAAAATCCTGGAGTCCGCTGTGGCCATCGACCCCCGGGTCTATAACGGTTACAACGCCCTGGGCTATGCCCATCTGGATAAAGGTGACACAGCCGGTGCCGTGGACGCCTTTAAAGAAGCAATCCACCAGCACCCAGAGCAGATTGAAGGATATTGTGATCTGGCAAGGGCTTACCTGAAACAGGGCCAAGAGAGTCTGGCCAGGAAATACCTGGCCCGGGCCGAGGGCATTGACGCCTCAGCAGTACGCCAGGGCCTTCAGGGCGATGATTTCCTGGAGCATCTGCTGGATAAATAATTACAAACCCCTGTACACATTGTTTCAAGCCTTCCCAACGCCTGAGCTGCAGGATGCCTGGACCTGATTCTATTTTTCCTGCATTTACAAATCCACAACACCTCAAGTATCATGCCCTGAATGCAGCTGTTCAGCACACTCTACGCCTGCTCTTGTTCTGATAACCGGGTGAAAAATCATGAACCAAAGCACCCCGTACCACCTCATATCCGTACTCATGCTGGGGGTCATCTCCCAGATCGGCCAGGTCCTTCTTCTGCGCGAACTCTTGATGGTCTTTCACGGCAACGAGCTGTCCATAGGAATTATCCTGTCCGCCTGGCTGGCCTGGGTAGGCCTGGGCAGCCGCCTGGGAGCCCGGGTGGTGGACCGCCGGGGCCGTCCGGTACCGCTTTTGAAAGCAAGCGCTGCAGCAGTCTTTATCCTGCTTCCTCTTACCATCCTGCTCATCAGGAGCCTGCGCGGCTTTTTTGATGTCCTGCCAGGGGCATACCTGACCCTGCCTGAAATGCTCGTCTCCTGCTTTGTCCTCACCGCACCGGTCTGCCTCCTGCTGGGGGCACAGTTCGTGCTTTTGTCCAGGATATGGCGGGAAAAGGAGCTGCTCCGGGACACCACCGGCGCTGGCAAGACCTACGTAGGCGAGGCCGTGGGCAATATGTTTGGAGGAATTTTGTTCACCTTCGTCCTGGTGCACCTTGTGAATCCTTTCCAGTCTTCCCTGCTGATTACGGGCCTTATGCTCGCGGCGGTGCTGCTCATGGTCCCGGCCGCTGCCTGGTCCGGTATCCGCCTTTGGGCAGCGGCGTTTTTACTGATTTTCCTTGGTATGCCTCTTTTTTTCTCCCTGGAACACCTTGACCAGTGGGCTCACCGCCTGCAGTGGAGCCACAGTGCTCCCCAGCATGAACTGGTACGCACTACAGAGTCCAGGCACGGCAACATCGCAGTCCTCAAGCGCCATGACCAGTACAGCTTTTTCCAGAGCGGGCACCTGGTATTCAGTACCGCTGGGCCCGAGACTCTTATTCCCGGCCTGGAAGGACAGGAAGCGGTCAGCTTTGCCCACCTGGCCATGGTCCAACATCAGGACCCCCGGCGTGTACTGCTCATAGGCGGCGGGCTCAGGGGTACCCTGGCCGAAATCCTCAAACACCCTGTGCAGGAGTTGGACTACATCGAACTGGACCGGGATCTTATTCAAACCGCCAGGCCTTACGTACACCAGGACACTCTTGAGGTCCTGGAATCCCCCGGGATCAACCTGCTGCACACCGATGCCAGGCTGTTTGTAAAAAGAGCCCGGCATAATTACGACCTGATTATCGTGGACACTCCCGACCCCACCACCGCAGCCCTGAACAGATTTTACACCCGGGAGTTCTTCCAGGAAGCAAAAGACATACTGAATCCCGGGGGAGTTCTGGTAACCGGGGCCTCATCCACCCCGGATCTGCGCGGCACCGCCATAGCCAACCGCAACACGGCCGTTTTTCACACCCTGGAGGATACATTTTCCCGGGTACTTGTTGCCGGAGACAGGTTTATGTTTTATTTTGCATCAAATGACCCTGAGCAGGTCTCGGTGGATCCGGCCGTGTTGCAGAAGCGCTACCAGGAGAGAGCCATCAAGGCGGCCGGCTTTTCCGGGGTGCACTACCAGGTCCTGCTGGAAGAGTCGCAACTTAGAAGGGTGAACTGGATTGTGCGCCACCACGGGAGAAGCCCTCAAGCCCATCTGCATGGCCCGCCTGCCGTGCCCATATCACCTGGTCCTGTGCTGCAGCAGGTCAAAGGGCGAAAGGACCTGTCTCCGGTAGAAGAGGCCTTTTTTATCAATTCCGACTTCAGGCCCATAGCCTATTACTATACCCTGATGCACTGGAATGAACTGACCAGGAAAGACTCCGGGGACTATCTCAAAAAGCTTTTGCAGGTTCAGAAATGGTGGATACTGCCCCTGATGGCCGCACCTGTCATCTGGGTCCTGGCCATGCGTCTGTTCGGTGCCCGCCTGGGCAGGCCCATGGATATTTCATTTGCGGTCACTGGCACGGCCTTCAGCACGGGCCTTTGCACAATGATTCTGCAGGTGGCCCTGCTTTTTGCCTTTCAGAATATTTACGGGTTTATTTATGAATTAATCGGCCTGATAGTGGGAATGTTCATGCTGGGGCTGGCTCTGGGTGCGTACGGCACCCAGCGTATGGTGCACAGAAAATCCAGCCTGCGCATATTGATGCTGGTCCAGGTGATTATGGGGTCTCTGGCGGCCCTGATAGGTATTTTATTACCCCTTGCATCGGGCATTCAATCACCTGCCGCGGTATTTGCCCTGTTTTCAGGGATTACATTTTCAGCAGGGATAATAAACGGGGTCAATTTCCCCCTGGCAGCCGCTTGCAGCATGGCCCTGAGCCGCCGCGCAGAACACTCCACCGGAAAAATATACGGGGCCGAACTTCTGGGGGCCTGCCTGGGAGCAGCCCTGGCCAGCGCCCTGGTGGCCCCTTTATTTGGAATTGTGGCCTGCTGCATACTGGCGGCCCTGGCCAACCTTACAGCCTTTGCAGTCCTTCTGGCTGCAGGGAGGTCTTATGAAAAATACACAAAGCAAGTTAAAAATCAGCCGTAATCAATTCATTAAAAGCGCCCTGGGGGCCTGCTCGCTCTGCGCTGCAGGCCTTGCCGCGGCTTCTTCCAAAGTCATGGCCCGGACTGCGCCCCCGGCAAATGATCAGCCCCAGACAGCCCGGATGGGGTTTACAAGCCCCAGGGAGGCTCAGTGGTTTGCCAGTGTGAACAACTCCGGGATAAAGTGCGCCCTTTGCCCCAATGAATGCCGGCTGCAACCCGGACAAAGGTCTCTTTGCCGGGTAAGAGAGAACCGCGACGGCCAGGGCTATACCCTGGCCCATTCCAACCCGGCCCTCATCCAGGAAGACCCGGTGGAGCGCAAGCCCTTTTTTCACGTTCTGCCGGGGACCAGGGCCCTGTCCATTTCCACCGCCGGATGCAATCTGAAGTGCAAGTTTTGCGAGGTCTGGGACATGGCCCTGGTGGCCCCTGAAGAGGTCCACGCATACGACATGCCCCCTGAAGCTGTGGTGAAACATGCCCTGGCCACCGGCCTAAAGTCCCTTAGCTACGCCTTTGGAGAACCGGTGATTTTTTATGAGTACATGAAAAAGACCGCAGAAAAAGCCCGGGAGCAGGGCCTGTTGAACCTGATGCACACGGCGGCCTATATCAACCCTGAGCCCCTGGAAGAGCTCTGCAGCACAGTGGATGCGGTCAACGTGGACCTGAAAAGCTTTGATGAAGAGTTTTACAGGGAGGTGGTCGGGGGAGAACTGCAGCCGGTCCTGGATTCCCTGAAGACCATCCGGGAAAAGGGCCTGCACCTGGAAATAACCACCATAGTCATACCCACCCTGAACGACGATATGGAAATGATAAGTGAAATGTGCAGCTGGATAAAAAATGAACTCGGCCCGGACGTGCCCCTGCATCTGGCCCGGTTTTATCCCCTGTACCAGCTCTCGGGACTGCCCAGGACCCCGGTGTCCACTCTGGACCAGGCCCGGGAAACAGCCATGCAGGCCGGGCTGAACCATGTCTACGTTACCCGGGTGACCGGCCACGAGGGAGAAAACACTTTCTGTCCCGCATGCGGCGAAAAGATAATCAACCGGGTGGGCTTCGTCATCGACAGCATGGACATGCAGGGAGGTAAATGCAGCCATTGCGGCCGGGAGATTTCCGGCATCTGGGGTTAAGACCAGTGAGCGTATCCAAAATAAGAAAAATTATTCTGTCTTACTTGGCGACCTTTGCGCCTTTGCGTGAGAATATGTTTTTGGGTTGCGGGCAAAGCCAGCGTTAGCGTCTTTGCGTGAGCAGACTCTTAACTGTTTTTTACACCTTGGCGTGTGACGACAGAGAAACTCAGGACATCCTGCGCCGGTGCAGTCTGTACTGAGACATGGACCTCTGGTCCAGGTTTGTCAGGCCTGCGTCTTTGGCCCACTCGATGGCTTCCACAAATTCCCGGGAGTTTATGGACCTGGCGATCCTGTCATATTCAAAGGCCATATGCTCCACTCGGTACTGGGACATGATATTGACATAAGTATCTCCGGGCAGATTCTCTGCCACCCAGTCTACAAACTCCCTGGTACCGGCAACCCGGTTGGGCATGACCAGGTGGCGCACCATGACGCCCCTTTTGGCTATCCCTCTTTGATCCTTCTCCAGCACTCCAACCTGGCGGTTCATCTCGATTATTGCCTCCTGTGCCTTTTCCGGATAATCCCCGCGCCCCTCGAGAACATACTCTGCAGACTCTTCACTGCCCATGAACTTGAGATCCGGCAGATAGATATCCACTATACCGTCCAGAAGCTCAATATTCTCCACGAGTTCATAGCCCCCGGTATTGTAGCAGAGCGGCAGATGCAGGCCCTTTTTCATGCCGATTCTCACCGCGCTCAGGATATTGGGCATTACATGAGTGGGAGTCACCAGGTTTATGTTGTGACACCCCCGACGCTGCAGATGCAGCATCATCTCCGCCAGCTCCTCATCCTCCACTTCCCTGCCCCGTCCTTCGTGGGCTATGGGCCAGTTCTGGCAGAACACACAGCGCAGGTTGCAGTTGGAAAAAAAGATGGTTCCGGAACCATTGTTCCCCACCAGGGGCAGTTCTTCCCCGAAATGCGGGGACCTGCTGTGCACTACGGCCCGGCCCGGGGCCCGGCAGAAGCCTTCTTCCCCGGCAATCCGGTTCACTCCGCACCTGTGCGGACAAAGAGTGCAATTCTCCAGCCTGGCGTAGGCCTCATCCACCCTGCCCTGCAACCTGCCCTCCTCTTCCAGGCGGGCATAGGCAGGAACCCACTCACTGTCGCCCACCCCTGGGGCTCCGGCCTCTGAACAGCCGGAAAAAACGAATGTGCCTGCTGCAGCAAACACGCCTTTGACAAAATATCTGCGGGTAATCATAGCCTGCTGCCTCCTTGAATCTAAATATAGCCCCGTTGCCTGCAGGGCCTGAAAAACACGTTTTGTTTCCAGACAGATAATACATTCATTCAGGATGTAAATAAAGCCCAAATGATAACACTACAGCGACACTTTGTGTAAACTATCGACTAGGCCACCGGGGACAGGCACTTTTGCCGACCTCAAACCGTAAAGCGGCCGGACTATCCGGCGGCAAAAGTGCCTGTCCCCCTCCAACTTAAATAAAGTGTCGCTGTAGTGATAATGATAATATTTGTGAGTTACTCCTCATACCCTGCCTGTCACGCCTCTGGCGTAATTAAAAAAAAGGGCCCCGGCGTCCCGGGCAAACACTTCGATGGAGTAGTCCTGTTCTGACGAGGTGCTGAATCCCGGGCCACGATTAACACACATTATGACCCTGCGATTGCCGGCCAGGGACTGTAGCATGACCTGGAGCCACATTTGAGTAAGTTTCACTGTAGTGATAAGCAATAAACCAGATGTTCTCCCGCCGAAGCTGATACCTTCCGAACTATTGTGTTTTACTGGATAATTTCCCGGATTGAACCATGTTGTGCCGGGCAAGAGATAAAAAAAAGCGGCCGCATTGTGGACAAAGCATCCAGAAGGCGGCCGCTATTTTGTGCCGGGTTTACGCTGCCTGCATTACTGCTTGACCATGGGCTGGCCACAACAGACCAGTTCGCCTCCTCCAGCTTCCTTGACCTCAACTACATTGCCACAGAGTTCACACTTGTAGATTTCTCCAGTTTCGGGCATGACTTTCCTCCGTCATAAGTTAATGGTTTGACTGATGATCCGTTTTAATGAACCAGCCTCTGCTCAGATACACGGCTGGGAGAATCACATTTTATAATAAACCATTGTCATCAACCGGGCAAGACCTGCAAGAATAAAAAATAGAGTATCTGTTCAGCACTTTTAAGGAAAGCACGGGACAGGCAACTCCGGGACCCACTTGGGGATCATTTTGTGCGCAAAAGAACTCATTTTTCGGGACAAGTGAGTCCCGGAAGATCCAGTCCCCGTGCCACCTGCAAAGCGCTGAACAGATACAAAAAAGGAGAGTTGTATGGACATCAGATCAATTGCACATCTGGGACGTTTCCGGGAGATTGTCACCACCCTGTTGAAGTACGGGTTCCACGACATAGTGGAGCGCCTTGAGATACCTGGCAGCAGGTATCTGAAAAAAGTCAAACCAAAGCATGAAGACCTGCACACCTGGGAGCGGGTGCGCAAAATACTGGAGGAGCTTGGACCTACGTTTATCAAGCTTGGTCAGATACTTTCCCAGCGGGCGGACATCGTTCCCGAAGATCTTATGAAGGAACTCAGCAAACTGCAGGATGAAGTGCAGGCCGAAGATTTTGCAGACATAAAAAAGGTGTTGGAAAAAAACTACTTAGCCCCCCTGGACCATATTTTTTCGGAAATAGATCCCCAGCCTCTAGCCGCTGCTTCCATGGCCCAGGTGCACCGGGCCCGGCTCAGAGAAAACGGCCGGGAAGTGGCCCTGAAGATACAGCGCCCGGGCATTGAAGAGACCATAAAAAACGACCTGGAGATACTGGAGAAGATCGCTGTGCAGCTGGACGGGCGTATGGATTATTTCAAGGTCTATAATCTGCCGCAACTGGTGCGACGTATCAAGAAGCTCATTTTTTCCGAGCTGAATTTCACTTACGAACTGCGAAACATGCAGGTGGCTGCAGCCCAGCTCCAGAATGAACCCAGGCTGAGGGTTCCGGATACGTTTCCGGAACTATGCACCGCCCAGGTGCTGGCCATGGAGCTTTGCAAGGGGAGGCAGATGAAAAACCTGGATATTGCCGGGCTTACAGGCAGGGAAGAACTGGCAAAAAGTGCACTGCACTTCACCCTGCACCAGGTTCTGGGCCAGGGGTTTTTTCATGCTGATCCCCATCCAGGAAATATTCTTGTGGACGATGAAGAAAACCTGATCATCCTGGACTGGGGTATGGTGGGCAGGCTCACCCCCAAGGTGCGTCGAGATCTTATTGACCTCATCGCCGCCATAGTGGAAAACGATGTGGACGAGGTCACCGAGCTTCTGCTCAACTTCACTGCGGGCAGGGAAAACATCAATATGGATGTCCTGCAGGGGGAGGTCCTGGAAATCGTCAGCCACTTCACCCGGATGCCTCTAAAGGACATCAACCTGGGCCGGCTTTTGATGGAGCTGACCAGTGCCCTGCGTGAGCACGGCAGGGTGCTGACTTCGGATTTATCCATCATGATCAAGTCCCTGATAACCGCGGAACAGACGGCCAAGATGCTCTACCCGGACCTGGACGTGGTGGGGGAGGCCGAGCCCATTCTGCGCAGTATAGGCAAGGAGCGTTTCAAACCTGAAAGCCTGCTCAAGGGCCTGTACAAAAATTTCAGGTATCTGCTCAGGTTTCAGTACCAGCTGCCCAGGCAGGCCATGGATATTGTCAGCAAGCTGGACCAGGGACAGCTGGCTATCCGCTTTCAGCATGAAAACCTGGAAGGGATGCAGTCCACCATGGAAACAGTGGTCAACAGGCTGGTGGCGGGCATCATTGCCGCGGCCCTTTTTCTGGGGGCAAGCATGATCTTTGCCGCGGATACCGGTCCCATGATCTGGGGGCATCCGCTGCTGGGCACAATCGGCTACGCTGTGGCCACAGTCCTGTGCCTGAGGCTTCTGGTGACCATGCTGCGCTCCAGGAGACGACGCTGAAAAAGATATTCGAAGTTTGTAACCATTCAGGGGATGCCGGAACCGGCCCGGGGACTGTCCCCAGGCCTGGTGCCAGCGACCAATACCTGAGGACCCCCTGAATGGTTACCTAAGTTTTTTTCAGCTGGCCTAACCGGGGAGTAACCATTCAAAGGGTCCTCGGTGGTAACTATTGGCAAAAGGCCAAGGGGACTGTCCCATATCAACGGTAGATATCCAGGAATTGCAGGTGCTTTTCGTACTGATCCAGGATATCGGTGATCACCTGTTCCCTGGTCCAGTTCATGAGGTCGTAGTCCTGGCCTCCTTCGCGAAGGTGCACTTCGGCGCGGTAGTATTTTCGATTTTGCCCGGGTCTGTCGACGCTGGTGGCGCGCAGGGTGAAGGCCGGAGGTTCATATTCCCTGGGCCGCACAGAGTAGAAGAAGTCCATCTCCTCACCGTGCAGCACTTCCAGCCATACACGGCCGTCCTCGCCTTCCTCGATGTGAGTTGTTATGCCTCTGTTTTCCATTTCCTGGGCCACTTCATCCATGGCCGGCCTGACGGTCTGCTGGATAAAGTTCAGAACTTCTTTTTTCGTGGGTTGGTATACAAGGGTCTTAAGCCTTTTCTTCCAGGACCCCGGCATGGTAGTCGAAGGCATGACAGTGGCTCGCTGCTGGGTGACCTTTTTGACCACCTCCATGCGTACGGACTTGTACAGTCCCAGGCACATGAGAAGCATTATTGCTGTAAAGGGCAGGGCGCTGGCGATGGATGCCGTTTGAAGGGCCCCAAGACCTCCGGCCACCAGGAGTACGGCAGCCACCAACCCTTCAGAGATGGCCCAGAATATGCGCTGCCACACAGGTGCGTTTTCCTCCCCGCCGGAAGTGAGCATGTCAATGACCAGCGAACCGGAGTCGGAAGAGGTCACAAAAAAGGTAACCACCAGGATGGTGGCGATAAACGAGATTATGGTGGACAGGGGCAGGTGCTCAAAGAATCTGAACAGGGCCACAGTGGCGTCTTCGCTGACAGCATCTCCAAGCTGGCCGATCCCCTGGATCATGATCATGTGCAGTGCGGTGTTGCCGAAGAAGGTCATCCAGATGAAGGTGAAGCCCACCGGGACCATGAGCACTCCGATTACAAACTCCCGGATGGTGCGTCCTCTGGAGACCCTGGCGATGAACATGCCCACAAAGGGTGACCAGGCTATCCACCAGCCCCAGTA
>PWSL01000448.1 GCA_003563255.1 Desulfonatronospira sp.
AGAGTCATTATATCCTTTGAAAACATAAGCAGAACCTCCTTGGTGAAAATTTGGAGATCTGCTACCTGAAATTGTGAGCAAAATCAAAAAATCAAATTCCACAGTCAACGTCGAAGAGCCACTATTGTTATAAAAATCTTTTTATCTCAACACCATTATCGTTTAGATAAGAATAATCTTCTTTAAAAATAGATTTCCATTCTGGATTTTCGTAATAAAACTTAAGTCTTACGCAGTATACAGATTCGATATCGCAACTCCATTCATATCCCAAATTAAAAGCATCTTCTTTGAGCAAATGATTAAGTTTTTCGCAGTTTGAAGCTGCGTCAACCAATTGCTGTGCGTTTTTTCTGATCTCCTCATGATTGTCTTTCTTGAGAAAATAAGTAATCTTGTCCCTGAGTTCTGATATTGAGGAAACCAAGGCTCCATTATTTTCGTTGATCAGCTCTTTAGTCCCGATGTGGGCATTTTTAAACATGATGACCGGAGTGCCAGCCATCAAGGATTCCGCAACAGAATTAAAAGTACCTTCTTTATAAGACAAAGCACAAAAAACTTTGGCCCGTTGAAAGTAGTTCCTTAAATCTTCTTGAGAAGGTCCTTCAATAATCGTAACCCGGTCATGTACACCATACACTCTGGCTTCCTGTCTAATAGAATCTACTGTTCTCCCATCACCAACGGGAACACCTACGCACACCGCTGTAATCTCTGGAGGCAGTTTGCTAAGAGCTTTAAACAGCATCCAGTGCCTTTTTACTTTCCCCCATTGTGCTACCATAAGACAATCGATGTCTCGATGACCTTTGTAACAGGAAAATAATTCTTTTTTAACCCAGCTAGCATTATTAAAAGGCAGTACCTGGCAATGGGGGCCTAGCCGAAGACACGATATCCGATCCCTTGATTGAACCGGCATCACATAAAATCTTTGACTTGAACGCGCAGCAAGCTTCAATAACTGCGGTGTAAACAGCCCATGCCCTGATGGAAGAGAGACAATGTGATAACGATCTTGTATTGTTTCAAGAGCAATGGAGTTGACAACTTTTTTGAGTTCATGCTCAAACTTCATTAATAAAATACCTTTTTCTTTTTTTGAAATATAAGGTTTAATAATTATCGGATGATTCAGTTGTATCCTGTTTTTACCATTGTTGAAGATTTTATCGGATTTGGCCAATGTCATTGAATAATTTAAAATTGACTTGTGAAAAGCAATATTAGGATAATGTCTAAGAACTCTTGTTAGTACGGAAAGTTTTTTATTACTATCTTTCACAAACAATAATTTGACAAGCAAAAAAACTACAACTATTCCTGGAATATGAGATTCTTTAATATAATTTTCTAAATTTATTTTGAATTTACTGATAATAAATTTCATAAGTTACTCCAATAATAAATTTTAAAAAAATTGATTTGTTCACTAAAAAACATCCAGCATATACATGTTATTATCAATTTTTTCATTTGTAACATTACCATATAAGTTTAGAGCAGTATAATGGTATGATTAAGTATAGACTTATACAGGCTGTAATGAAACTTACATTACTAATCTGACAGAAACAAATCAGCTGTCTTTTGCGCCCATACTTTTTGACTGTGTATTTTTTGAACGTAGTTAGCAGCCTGATTTGCCAGGTATTGTCCAAAACTTGGGTTGCTAAGTATTTCTTCCAGAGCAAGGGCAAGTTCAGAATCATTGTTGGACGTAAACAACAGCCCGGTTTCACGATTTTTCACTACCTCCTTTATTCCCCGAACATGACTTCCCACCACGGGAGCTCCAGCTGCCATGGCTTCCAGTACACTGACGGGCAGCCCTTCTGAAAAAGAGGGCAGGCAAAACAAGTCAAAAGCCGACAACATCTCTGGGATATTTTCCTGATACCCGGCCAGGATAGCCCTGTCCTGCAGTCCCAGTTGGCGAATCAATTCTCGAACTTTCTCTTCCATGCTATCTGGATCTCCTGGAAAACCTGTGCCTACGAAAAGAAGACGCAATTGAGGATGGACATCCTTCAATCGTCCGGCAGCGCGAACAAGGCAGGCATGGTTTTTCACTTTTTTGAAGTTGGCGACCATTCCAATAACAAAATGATCGTTGCAGAATCCCCAGTGTCTGCGAATATCGTTTCTTGCTTCACCTTGCTTAAATTTTTCAATATCGACACCATTCAAGATTTCATAAAATTTATCAGAATGGCGAGGATAAAGATCTTTGAACCTTTCTGTTATTTCCCCGGAAACGCCGACAACAGCATTGATTCGAAAAAGCATCATATTTAAAATCTTTCCATGCTTTCCTGAGGCTATCCCTTCGACTTCCGGAACGGAATGCTCAGTATAAATCAACTTTTTTCTGTTTAGGATTTTTGTTCCAAAAAAGCTGTAAAAGCAAGGCATGTAATGATGGGCGTTGACAATATCTATACGATGCTCCCTGACAATTTTCGCCAGATGGATCATGGCTGAAAAATCAAATCTTCTCCTTTTTTGAATAAAGAAAATCTCTTTACAGACTTCCCTGAGAGGAGCTTCAAGCACCCCGCCATTGAATGCAGTTACATAGATCTCAAATTGGTCACGATTCAGCCCTCTTGCAAGTTCCAAAACAACCCGCTCTGAGCCTCCTGCTTCGAGCTGAATGACCACAAACATGACCTTGGTTTTTTGCATGAAAACTGTGCTTTTTCAATAAGTTTCAGATATATCAGTTACAGCTTACCCGATTTCATTAATAAAGCGGGCATTGCCCGCAACCCAATAAAGAAAAGAGCTATTTGACAGGATTAACAGGATTAAGAGATGGATTGAGAGAAAAATCATTTTGTCCTGGCCGGAAGCCAGGCCAAAAGGTTATCACTCGCCTTTGGCGATGGTTAATGCAATCTGCGGCTTCCGGCCGCTGATTGCTTATCCTGTCAATCCTGTTAATCCTGTCTAAGTTTCTTGTTTTTTATGACAGGGTTTCAGGAGTAAGTCACTAA
>PWSL01000221.1 GCA_003563255.1 Desulfonatronospira sp.
AGTACGCCAATTCTCGCCTATTTTCTTTGGTCAATCCGGGGAACGACCTCTACGATGTGCTGATGGTGATGAAGTGTATTGGTCAGGTGGTCGTAACTGACTCTCAGAGTGATTAGCCTGGACTCTACCGCCAAGCGTGCCGCTCACAGGTGCGCCTTGCCAGCCTTGCGGTCTCATCGGTCTCGCTTCTGGCGATCAGGTAGCCCCGAATGCGATCGCAGGTATAACTCACCCAGCCTACCTCCGCCAGCCACATCGGCCACAGCCGCACTGTGCCATCATCACCGCCACTGACCACTGTTTTCCCATCAGCACTCAGGGCCACAGACCTGACCACCCCCTCATGGCCTTGGAACGGCTCCCCGATCGGTTGGCCCCGGCGATCCCACAGCCGCACCGTGCCATCATCACCGCCACTAACAATAGTCTTCTCATCAGCGCTCAGGGCCACAAAACTGACCACCCCCTTATGGCCCTGGAAGGGCTCCCCGATGGGATGACCCTGGCGATCCCACAGCCGCACTGTGCCATCCCTTCCGCCACTGACCACCGTGTCCCCATCAGCGCTCACAGCCACAGAACTGACCACCCCCTCATGGCCCCGGAAGGGCTCCCCCATGGGATGGCCCTGGCGATCCCACAGCCGCACCGTGCCATCCCATCCGCCACTGACCACCGTGTCCCCATCAATGCTCAGGGCCACAAAACTGACCCAATTGTCATGGCCCTGAAAGGGCTCCCCGATGGGATGACCCTGGCGATCCCACAGCCGCACCGTGCCATCCTCACCGCCACTAACAATAGTCTTCTCATCAGCGCTCAGGGCCACCGACCAGACCACACCCTTATGGCCTTGGAAAGGCTCCCCGATGGGCTGGCCCTGTCGACTCCATAACCGTATCGTGCCATCGAAGCGCCCACTAACAATGGTGTTGCCATCCGCACTGAGCGCTACAGAACTGACCCCACCCTCATGGCCCTGGAAGGACTCTCCGATGGGCTGGCCTTGACGATCCCACAGCCGCACTGTGCCATCCCTTCCAGCACTGACTATTATTTCCTCATAAGGGCTCACAGCCACAGACAATACCGAACCTTCATGACCCTGGAATGGCTTCTCGATGACCTGACCCTGGCGATCCCATAGCCGCACTGTGTTCCAGCCTCCACTGACAATGGTGCTGCCATCCGCACTGAGCGCTACAGAATTGACCCCACCCTGATGACCCTGGAAGGGTTCTCCGATGGGCTGGCCTTGACGATCCCACAGCCGCACTGTGCCATCCCAGCCCCCACTGACAATGGTGCTGCCATCCGCACTGAGCGCTACAGAGTTGACTCCATGTTGATTGGCCTGGAAGGGTTCTCCGATGGGCTGGCCCTGGCGATCCCATAGCCGCACTGTGTTATCCCAGCCCCCACTGACAATGGTGCTACCATCCGCACTGAGCGCTACAGACTTGACCGAACCTTGGTGACCTTGGAATGGCTCACCAAGAAGTTGACCCTGGCGATCCCACAGCCGCACCGTGCCATCTTCACCACCGCTAACAACTGTGCTGCCATCCGCACTGAGCGCTACAGAATTGACCCAATCTTTATGACCCTGGAAGGGCTCTCCGATGGGCTGACCCTGGCGATCCCACAGCCGCACCGTGCCATCCTCACCGCCACTAACAATAGTCTTCTCATCAGCGCTCAAGTTCACTGAAAAAACCGGTCCGTCATGACCAGCCAAGACAGCAACTTCTTCGCCTGAATGACTCCAGAGCCTCACGGTACCATCATCACCTCCACTGACAAGGGTGGTACCATCTGCGTTGAACGCTACAGAATTGACTGAACCTTTATGCCCCTGGAAAGGCTCTCCGATGGAGTGACCCTGGCGATCCCACAGCCGCACCGTGCCATACCATCCGCCACTAACAATAGTCTCGTCATCAGTGCTCAAGCTTACTGAAAAAACCGGTCCGTCATGACCACCAAGCACTTGAGCAAACCGGGCATAGCGATTTCCTAAATCTAACACGGCAGAGGAGATGACCCCATCGCCTCCTATGCGAGGCAGCTTAACTAAAGGGTCACGAGCCAAGCCGATGGCAGCCAAACCGTTCACCATACTCCCTAATGGATCGCTCTCTGCTAAAACCTTTGCCGTAGTCGCGTAAATATGAATTTGCCGTCGTTCGACCCGCCACATTTGGTACCCGACAAAGGCGCTGAGGCCAGTGGTTAACACCAAACCTGCTGCCAAGCCCGCAATGCCTAAGCGTTTCAAGCGTCGCTCTCGTTGTTCAGACTGATCAGAAGCACGGAAAAAGTCGAGGCAGCGTTGATTGAGATCCGACGCGCTGGTTTTTGCAAAGGTACGCAGCAGATCCAAGTCGGGCGATCGCCACAGCAGGCCAGCGGGCCGTCCCTGGTCATGCCAATATTGGGCAGCGGCTTCCAGGCGGCGTTGAAAACGAATATCATCGCGGCTGCTGTCCAGCCAGAGATTGAGCTGTTGCCAGTGGCCAAACAGGGCTTCGTGGGTCACCTCCGCCACATCCTGATTTTCCTGATTGGCCAACGTCACCAATCGCGCCCCAGGAGAGGAAAACCGGGCCAGCACCTGCTGCACCGTCTCCGGGCTGTCCTGGCTGGCGATTAGGCTGTCCACCGGGGCGCGGCGACGGGTGTCGCGGGTGCCCTCCCCCAGTTGAACCAGACCAATAAAAATGCGGCGGGCCGTCTCCTTTTCCGCTGGGCTAAGCTGGTCATAGATCGCCTGGGCCTTCCCCGCCAGGGCACCGCCCACCCCCCCCATCTGGCGATAGGTCTCCGCCGGGGCCACCCCCTCCCCCAGCCCCTCCCAAATCCGAGTCAGGGCAAACTGAAGCAGCGGCAGCGCCCCCTCCCGGCCCTCGGTATCCTGCACCAACAGATCCACCGTCGCCTGATCCAGGGGATGTCCGGCCCGTTTGGCCGGTTCAGCAATGGCGAAGCG
>PWSL01000478.1 GCA_003563255.1 Desulfonatronospira sp.
AAAAGAGATTGAAGAAGCATGTTTTTTCCTTGCGGGAATAAGAACCCGCAAGGAAAAGGCATCAGCCGCTTGCGCGGCGGGGGGAGCACCTGAGCTTAGTGTCCAAACAGCTAAACTGTTACATTTAAGTGTGAATTGTAACCAGGAAATACAACACAGCAACCAACCCTGCACTGCAAAGACTCTTGGATGCAGAGGAGCCGGTCCCTCAAGGTATAGATAAGTGCCGGAATGGTTGATAAGCGATTATAAATTATGAAGGAAATCAAGGCGGAGGTTATAAGCCTCACTTTCACCAATTCCGACAACGGCTATGCCGTGGCCCGGGTCCAGGCCACAGGTGAGCCGGGCCAGGTGACTGTTTGTGGTTACATGGGGAACCTGGTGCCGGGGGAAATGCTCCAGCTCAAGGGGGAGTGGAAAGAGCATCCCAAGTATGGACGTCAGTTCATGGTCCAGGAATTTGAACAGCTCTTTCCCGCCAGCATCAGCGGAATCAAAAGGTACCTGGCCTCCGGCATGATCAAGGGTGTAGGCCCCATCATGGCCGGCAAAATGGTGGAGGGTTTCGGGGAAAAAGTGCTCGATATTCTTGACAGCGACCCAGACAGACTTTTAGAGGTGGAAGGCATCGGGCAGAAAAAGCTGGCAAAAATCAAGTCCTCATGGTCCCAGCAGCGCGAAATCCGAAACCTGATGCTTTTTTTGCAGACCTACCAGATTCCTACCACGTTTGCAGCCAGAATATACAGGAAATATGGCAACGAATCCATTCAAAAACTGAAAGACAACCCCTATGACCTGGTTTACGAGATCCGCGGGATTGGCTTTATAACCGCGGACAGGATGGCCATAAAGCTGGGACTGCCCCCGGACAGCCAAGAGCGCTTGCAGGCCGGCATAGCCTACCAGTTATTTCAGTTTGCAGAGCAGGGGCACCTGTTCTACCCGGCGGAAGACCTGTTGAACAAAGTGCAGGAGTTGCTGGGAGATGTTTCTCTGCAGAAAATCCAGACCGCCCTGAATGCTCTGGAGGAGAGAAAAAGAGTTATAGTCCAGGATTTACCAGAGCAGGGCATTTCCAGGGCGGTTTACCTGAGTTTTTACTATAAGGTGGAGCTGGACCTGGCCCAGAGGCTTTGCAGCTTGAGTACTCACCCTGCAGCTCTGTCTCCGGAAAAAGTTTCAGACGGACTTGAAAGGCTGGAAAGACAGGAAAAGATCCGCTTGACCCCTGAACAGCGCCAGGCGGTTGTAGAAGGCTGTCTCAACAAAACCTATATCATCACCGGAGGGCCCGGCACAGGAAAAACCACCATCACACGTATGCTGGTGCGGACTTTTCGAGACCTGGGCCTCAAGATCAAGCTGGCCGCGCCCACGGGCAGAGCTTCCAAGAGGCTTTCCCAGGCCACCGGGGCGGGGGCGGCCACTATACACCGCATGTTGGGTTTTAATCCTTCCGGGGGGTTTGAACATAACGAGGACAACAAAATCAAGGCTGAGGCAGTGATTGTTGACGAGGTTTCCATGCTGGATGCAGCACTGATGGTGCAGCTTCTGCGGGCTCTGCCGGTAACCTGCAGGCTGGTGCTGGTTGGCGACGTAAACCAGCTTCCCGCGGTTGGCCCCGGCAACGTGCTCAAAGACATCCTGGAAAGCGAAACAGTCCCCAGAGCTGTTTTGACCAGCATCTTCAGGCAGGCCAGAGAATCCAGCATAGTGGTTAATGCCCATCGCATCAACATGGGCGAATTTCCCGTGGCATCGAATAAAAAGCCTCCCCAGGCGGATTTTTTCTGGGTACAGCAGGATGACCTGTCCAGGATTCAGGAGCTTATCACCTACATGGTGTGCCAGCGCATTCCGGCGGTCTACAACCTGGATCCGATTAAAGATATCCAGGTACTGACGCCTATGCACAAGGGTGACGTAGGCACATCGGAGCTTAACCGTCTGCTCCAGGAAAGGCTGAATCCCGGTCCGGACGCGGTTGTGCGCGGATACCGCAGGTTCAGGGTTAATGACCGGGTGCTTCAAATGCGCAACAACTACGAAAAGGATGTTTACAACGGTGACCTGGGATGGATTACCAGGGTGAACCTGGAAGACTCGGAGTTGTCCGTGGATTATGATGGAAAGGAAGTGGTCTATGACCTGGACGATCTGGATGAGCTGACCCTGGCATATGCCGTCAGCGTTCACAAATCCCAGGGCAGCGAATACCCGGCAGTAGTCATGCCGGTGGTTACCCAGCACTATCTACTATTGCAGAGAAACCTGATTTACACAGGCCTTACCAGGGCCAGAAGCCTGGCCGTGCTCATAGGCTCCACCAAGGCTATGGCCATGGGACTTCGCAGCACCGGGGCCTCAAAGCGCTATACCCATCTCAGGTACCGGCTGCAGCAGGCATTCCAGTAAAATCTGTAGAGAGCGGGAGGTTCAGCGCATGGCAGTGGGACTGTCCCCGCTAAGAATTTACCAAGTCAAAGGCAACCAGCTTTGCGAATAAGAGATGTCAGTAACCAAAAAAATGTTGCCGCGGGTACTGTCCCAAGATGTGTCAATCCATATATATCTTTCCGGGCGGGACTGGTTGATTGCCGGACAAGTTCAGTACGGCAAAAACCGGAATGGACATATGCTCAATTCCTGGTTATAATATACTCGTACACAGGCTATCAAGTTTCTATGCTTTTTCCGTGACCCTGCGCGGAAAAAGTGGCCCCTTCGGGGCATCATTTCGGTCAACCCTTGCAGGACGCGTTGAGCACGGGGACTGGCTCTCCCGGCACTTATTTTTCTAATTTGTTTCTTGTTCAATAAAAAAATAAGTGCCGGGTGTGCCTGTCCCCACAAACATGCAGGCAGGGATTTTTTTCTTTTCTTTCTTTTCTTGTTCCCAGGCTCCAGCCTGGGAACAAGAGGTAACCAGGAACGAAGAACCAGGAACCACGAACCGATTTTAACGACCAA
>PWSL01000183.1 GCA_003563255.1 Desulfonatronospira sp.
ATTAAGAGATGGATTAAGAGAAAACCATTTTTGTCCTGGCTCCCAGTTTAATGCCCTTCGGGCTTGCTCTGCGAGCAATTAAATCACGCCACAGGCGTGACAGGCGGAAGCCAGGCCAAAAAGTAATCATGTCCATCCTGTATGCCCGGTTAAATTTCTTTTCATTTAATCTGGGTTAATCCTGTCTAAGGCGGGCTTTGCCCGCAACCCAAGATAAAGAAGTGCTCGTATCCCACACTTGGGACAGTCCCCGCGTTTCTTTTCTTGTTCCCAGGCTGGAGCCTGGGAGCGAGAGGGGAGCGGCTGGAGCCTGGGAACGAGAGGTAAACATCCCTAAACTGGGGTGATCTGCCTGTCATGCTTCTGGCGTGATTGAATTTCTTGCATTCAAACGTGGTGGGCAACACACTCTTTTCTTATCTGGGTTGCGGGCTTAGTCCGCGTTAGAAACAACCTGCAGTCAGTACCGCCATGGCCATGGCAAGGCCGATCCAGGAAGCGCAGTGGATGATCTTGAGGGCGGCCCTGATATGCCCCGGTCCGGGGGCCTGCCCCCCATCCCCCATCCATGGCTTTTCCACCAGTGCAAAAGCATACTGCACCGGCCCTCCCAGCCGGATTTGCAAAGCTCCGGCCATGGCCGCCTCGCTGTGTCCAGCATTGGGGGATGCGTGCTTCCGGCGGTCTCTGAGTCCTGTAACCAGGGCATTTCTCCAGTCATAGCCGCAAGCGAGCGCACCCAGACTGATGACGAATATGCTCATCCTGGCCGGGACATGGTTTAAAGCGTCATCCAGTCCGGCTGTAAAACGCCCGAAGTGCACATACCTGATGCTGCGGTAGCCCACCATGGCATCCAGAGTGTTTACCATGCGGTAGCTGACAGCCATGACCACTCCTGACACAGACGGGTCCACCCCTGACAGTAAGCCCAGGATACAGCCCGCTGTAAACCAGAACACCAGGGCCAGGTAACCGTCCACAAAGTTCTCGGCCACGCTCTCAACCGCGGCCCTGGCCACTCCAGAGCGATCCAGCAGATTCGTGTCCCGGCCGACAATCATCTGCAGCAATGCTCTGGCCCTGGAAATATCACCCTTTTCCAGAGTCCTGGCTATGGGCTGGGTATGCTTAGCCAGATCCTTCAATCCCATGCAGGAATAAACCAGGAAGACCATGGTAATAAGGTCCATAAACGGAATCATTGCACACAGACGAACAACCCCGACAACCAGGACATTTATCACCAGCAACAATGAAACCACAAGGACTGCTCCCCCGCAGACACCATTCAGTCCCAGGCCGAAAAGCATCCTCTCCATCCGGGTAACCGCTGCACCCATGAGGCGTACCGGGTGCAGGCGATACACCGGGTCTCCCAGAATCAAATCCAGCCCGAAGGCCAGGACCAGTATAATCAGACATTCAAACATTTATATTACCTGAGTTAACATAAGATGTAACTGCTAAAGCGGGCCATGCCCGCAACCCAGTTATCTGTTATTTGTTAATTGTTAATAGGTAAGGCAGTTCAACCAGGAGCTTGGCACAAATTTCAAACAAACATGTTGGTCGTAAAAATCGGTTCGTGGTTCCTGGTTCTTCGTTCCTGGTTACCTCTTGTTCCCAGGCTGGAGCCTGGGAACAAGAAGGAAAAGAAAAGAAAAAAAATCCCTGCTTGCATGTCTAGTGGGGACAGGCACCCCGGCACTTATTTTTTATTGAACAAGAAACAGATTAGAAAAATAAGTGCCCGGAGAGCCAGTCCCCGTGCTCAACGCATCCTGCAAGGGTTAACCGAATGATGCCCCGTAGGGGCCTCTTTTTCCGCGCAGGGTCGCAGAAAAAGCCTAGTGGCTTACTCCTGCAACCCTGTCATAAAAAACAAGAAAGTTTGAACCACAGAGGCACAAAGGACACGAAGGAAGAAAGTACAACCGGAAATCCTTCGGATTTGTTCAATCACGCCATAGGCGTGACAAGCAGGATGTCAGAAAACGTTACCAACAAGTTAATTTGAAATTTGTGCTGAGCGACTAAAGTAATTCCGTCCCGGGCCGATATAGAGAATTAAATAAGGCATATAAAACTATCAAGTCATATCACAGGGGGGAATATGTACTCCAACGCAGCCAGAGCTTACTTCCAGACCAAAGTCAAGACCACTACCAAAGAAGACTTGGTTGTTCAGTTGTATGAAGCCGCGGTCAAATTCCTGGAACAGGCCAAGGAAAAAATTATTGAAAAAGACTATATCGCAAAGGGAGAAAGGATCGACAAAGCTCTACTGATAATTGGAGAATTAAATTCCAGTCTCAACGCCGAAAAGGGAGGCGAAATCGCCCAGCACCTGCATGCTTTTTATGCCAACTGCCAGGCCAGGATTCTCATGGCCAGCCTGAAACTGGATATTGAAAAACTCGACGAAGTGATCAACATGCTCAAACAAGTAGCCTCCGCATTTGCCGAAGTAAACCGCAAGCAGAAAAACCCGCAATAATTCTCCTGCTCTCCATTCAGCAGCATCTCCAGGGACCTGAATACCAGGTCCCTTTTTTTCGCCCTAATCTCCAGACTTGATTTAGACCTCTTATATGGATATGGTTACATATACACAAAGTGACGCTGTAGTGGTATTTGGCATCAGCAATGATGCTTACATCACGGTATCCCAAAAATAAACCATGACCCTAGAGGACCATATATGCGTATAACCTGTCCCAAATGCATGTTTCAGCAGGATGTGCCGGACGATAAGATTCCCGAACACGCCTTCAGAGCCACCTGCCCCAAATGCAAAGAGAAGTTCCAGTTCCGTGACCTGGAAGAACCTCAGGAATTCACTCTGGAAGATGACTTCCGGGAAGACTTCGGAGATTCAACCGAACAGGACAAGGGGGATTCAAAACCGCACCGTGAAAAGTCTTCCAGGGAGGAAAACAATGAGGAGAGTCTGTGGAGCAAGCTGGAAGACCTGGGGGGCCCCAGGGAAGAGCCGCAAAGAGAGCAGGCCGTGCAGGAAGAAAGTTCTGCCTCTCCCTGGGAAAACCTGCAGCAGTACGGATTTTTCCCCGGCTTTTTTGAAACCGTCAAGAGGGTCATGCTCGCCCCGGGACCTTTTTTCCGCAAGATGCAGCCCGGGGGACTGGGGATGCCCCTGGGGTTTTTCGTCCTGGTCTCGGTTATTCAGGTGCTGGCCACTTTCCTCTGGAATATGACCGGGATGTTCCCTGCCGCTGCAGAACACGGCGCTCCGGGAATGGGTATAGGCATGGTGGGTGCCGGCTCGGCTCTCATTTTACTCGTATATCCCCTTTTTATGGCTGCCTGGTTATTCATTGTTTCCGGTGTCACACATCTGTTTCTCATGGCTTTCCAGGCCGGCAGGTCGGGCTTTGAAGGCACCTTCAGGGCCACGGCCTACGGAAGTGCGCCCATGCTTTTGGGGGTTCTGCCCATACTTGGTCCGTTCATAGGCGCCGTCTGGTCTCTGGTGGTAACGGTCATGGGCTACAGGTACATCCATGGCACGAGCTACACCAGGGTCATCCTGGCTCTTATTGCGCCCGTTATGATAGTCGTACTCCTGGCCACCATGATGATGGGTCCATAATGGATATTATTTCAACTCTATAGAAAAGGGAATTCAATGATAGGAATCTCCAAGCTATACTGCGGAGCAGTTGAGGCTGCGGACGCCTTGCGCTATGGCCGCCAGGCCGGAAAAATGCCTTCGCACCTTCTGCAGTTTTCCAAGGATAAAAAACCGGTGGTGGTCTGGAACATGACCAGGCGCTGCAATCTCAAATGCGTTCACTGCTATGCCCAGGCCCTGGACGAGCATGGCAGCGACGAGATAGATACCCTTGCGGCCAAAGAGATAACTAACGACCTGGCTGATTACGGTGCGCCAGTGATGCTCTTTTCCGGGGGGGAACCCCTGGTGCGCAGGGACCTGGTAGAACTGGCCAGCCACGCTGTAGGCCGCGGCATGCGGGCGGTGATTTCCACCAATGGGACCCTCATTACAAAAGCCAAGGCCCGGGAGCTGAAGGACGTTGGGCTTTCCTACGTGGGCATATCCATAGACGGCGGCCGAGAAGTGCATGACAGGTTCCGGGGGGTGCCCGGTTCATTTGACAGGGCCATGCAGGGGGTGGAAAACTGCCAGGAGCAGGGCCTCAAGGTTGGCCTTCGCTTTACCGTCAACAAGAGAAACGTCTCTGAAGTCCCCAAAATATTTCAGATCCTCAAGGACATGGATATCCCCAGGGTGTGCTTCTACCACCTGGTCTATTCCGGCCGCGGCTCCGATCTGATCAATGAAGACCTTGGCCATCAGGGCACCAGAAACCTGGTGAACCTGATTCTGGATCAAACCCGGGCCCTGTTCGATGCCGGTATGCCCAAAGAAGTCCTTACTGTAGACAATCATGCCGATGGCCCCTATATATACCTTCGACTCCTCAAGGAAGACCCTGAACGGGCGAAAGAGGTCTTTGAACTTCTGCAGTTCAACGAAGGCAACAACTCCGGCCGGGGCATCGGGTGCATCTCCTGGGACGGCAGTGTTCACCCGGATCAGTTCTGGCGTCAGCATGTCTTAGGCAATGTTCTGGAACGTCCTTTTTCCCGGATCTGGGAGGACGATTCCATAGAACTTTTAAGCAAGCTGAAGGACAAGAAAAAATACGTCGGCGGCAGATGCGCCGCATGCAGATTCTTAAACGTCTGCGCCGGCAACTTCAGGGCCAGGGCCGAGGCCTATTACGGCGACATCTGGGCCCAGGACCCGGCCTGTTACCTGACAGACGAGGAAATAAAGCAAAAATGAATACATCAAATTTCTACCGCGGCCGAAGGCTTCGCTCATCAAAGTCCATCCGGCACCTGGTCCGGGAAACGGACCTGTTGCCCCGCAATCTGGTGCAGCCTTTTTTTGTCCTGGAATCCAGCGATGAAAAAGACTTTCGTCCCATAGCCTCCATGCCCGGGCAGAGTCAGCTCGCGCCGGCCGCACTGGAGGAAGAAGTGGCCCGGGCAGTGGACCTGGGCCTGAAAAGCGTTATCCTCTTCGGCATTCCTGCCCAAAAAAACAGTCAGGCCGGCCAGGCCTACGCACCGGACGGAATAATCCAGCAGGCGGTTCAAAGACTCAAGAAGCGCTTTCCCGCCCTGGTGGTCATTACCGACGTCTGCCTCTGCGAATACATGGATCACGGGCATTGCGGCATTATCCAGGACCAGCGGGTTCAAAACGACCCCAGCCTGGATCTTCTGGCCAAGACCGCCCTGTCACACGCGGAGGCCGGCGCCGACATGGTGGCCCCCTCGGACATGATGGACGGCCGGGTCCAGGCCATCCGGGATCTCCTGGACAGCCGGGGCTTTCAGGAACTTCCGCTCATGTCTTACGCGGTCAAATATGCCTCTGCCTATTACGGCCCCTTCCGGGAAGCGGCCCAGAGCGCCCCTTCCTTTGGAGACCGCAAGACCTACCAGATGGACCCCGGCAACGCCAGGGAAGCCCTGCGGGAGGCTGAAGCAGATATCATCCAGGGCGCGGACATACTCATGGTCAAGCCCGCCCTGCCCTACCTGGACATTATAAGCGCCCTTAGAAACTCGTTTGACCTGCCGGTAGCGGCTTACCAGGTAAGCGGGGAATACAGCCAGATCAAGGCCGCAGCACAACTTGGATGGCTGGATGAAAAAAGCGTTGCCCTGGAATCGATCACCGCCGTAAAAAGGGCCGGAGCGGATATAATTATTACATATTTCGCCCGGGAAATCCTGGGATGGGTGGCCGGCAATGAATAAACCACACCACGATGCTCAAAGCTTTTCCAAGGCCCCTGCCCTGAGGCTGGTGGCCTGGGAGGTTACCAGGTCCTGCAACCTGGCCTGCAGACACTGCCGGGCCGAGGCCCATCTGGAGCCGTACCCTGGAGAGCTTGACACCTTGCAGGCCAAGGCCCTGATAGATACATTCCCCCAGGTGGGCAACCCTGTGGTCATCTTCACCGGGGGCGAACCCCTGCTGCGCCCGGACATTTTCGAACTCGTCTCCTACGCCGATTCCAAGGGACTTCGCTGCGTCATGGCTCCCAACGGGACACTTATCACCCTGGAAAACGCTAAAGAAATAAAATCCGCCGGGATCCAGCGCTGCAGCATCTCCATCGACGGGCCCACCGCCGGAGAACACGATGATCTGCGCGGCGTGCCCGGTGCATTTCAGCAGTCCATGGCCGGCATCGAATTTCTCAAATCAGCCGGGGTTGAGTTTCAGATCAACACTACTGTCACCAAAGACAACCTGGACAAGTTCAAGGATATATTCAACCTGGCCAGGGACCTGGGTGCTGCGGCCTGGCATATCTTCATGCTGGTGCCCACCGGCAGGGGGGCGGACCTGCAAGACCAGTTCATAAGCGCCCTGCAGTACGAAGAGGTCCTGAACTGGTTCTATGACTTTAGAAAAACAACAGACATGCACCTGAAAGCCACTTGTGCGCCGCATTACTACCGCATCATGCGCCAGCGGGCCCGCGAAGAAAATGTAGCCGTCACCAGGGAAAACTTCGGCCTGGACGCCATGTCCAGGGGCTGCCTGGGGGGCATTGGATTCTGCTTTATTTCCCACGTGGGCCGAGTGCAGCCCTGCGGATATCTGGAACTGGACTGCGGCAGCATAAAAACTGCGCCTTTTCCTGAAATATGGAAAAACTCGCAGCATTTCAATGCCTTGCGTGACATTAGCACCTACAGGGGCAAATGTGGTGATTGTGAATTCCACCGCGTCTGCGGGGGGTGCCGGGCCAGGGCATATACCATGAGTGGGGATTACCTGGCTGAAGAACCCCTGTGCTCCTATCAGCCCGTCAAGAGCTAATTTAAGGGGAAAGCTTTGGAACTAAGCGAGACCGACAAAAAAATCCTGGATATAATCCAGACGGATTTTCCCATAGATCCCAGGCCTTATGCCGTAGTGGGCCGCATGGTTGGGCTGACCCAGGCCGAGACCCTGGCCAGGGTCAGGGGGCTGAAGCAAAAAGGGGTGATCAGAAGAATAGGCGGAAACTTCAATTCCAGGCAACTGGGCTGGCACAGCACGCTATGCGCTGCTGCGGTGCCGGAAGAAAAGCTTGAAGAATTCATAGCAGAGGTCAACCAGCACCCCGGAGTGACTCACAACTACCTGCGCAGGCACAGAAACAATGTCTGGTTTACTTATATCGGGCCGTCCAAGGAGCAGGTCCAGGACTCTCTAAAGCAGATCACAGCCAGAACAGGCATCGAAATTCTGAACCTGCCCGCACAAAAAATGTTCAAGATCAAAGTGGATTTTCCCATGGAATAATCCTGCACCGACACTGGAACGTGGCTTGACGTTGACTTGTTCCTGAGACCCTGCCAGCCATGGGCTTTAATCGGTTCCTGGTTCCTGGTTCTTCGTTCCTGGTTACCTCTTGTTCCCAGGTTATTGTTAATTGTTAATTGTTGAAGAACAAAAGCCTAACTTAACTGCCTTACCCTATTAACAATTAACAAATAACAGATAACTGGGTAGCGGGCGTAGCCCGCTTTAGTCGTTTATTTCTTCAAGAATATCCAGACGCTTTGAGTGTCTTCCACCCTCAAACCCGGTTTCCAGGAAAACATCCATGATGCTTCCTGCCAGGTCCACCCCAATGATCCTTTCGCCCATGCATAAGACATTGGCATTGTTGTGCATCCTGGACATCCTGGCCATGTACTCGTTGCCGCAAAGTGCGGCCCTGATTCCCCGGAAGCGGTTGGCCGCCATGGACATCCCTATGCCCGACCCACAGATCAGCACACCCGGGCAATCCATCTCCAATACCATTTTACACAGCCTGCCTGCATACACGGGATAATCGCAACTGGAAAAGTCTTCCGTCCCCACGTCGATTATTGTCCGTTTTTCATCCAGACGGCCCATGAGCACCTTTTTAAGGTTCAGCCCGGCATGATCCGAACCGAAAATCACGGCATTACTCATGATATTTTTACCAGCAACAAAGCTGAATTAATCCTGTTCACCCAGGTACCTGGATCGGCGATTATCCAGGAAAGCTTTGCGTTTGACCTGGAGTTCGTTTTCCAGGTTAGCTATTTCCTCTTCCAGAAAACTCACCTGCCCCAGAACCAGTTCCATCTCAGGATCTTTCAGATTCACGCTGTCCTGCTGTCTTGAAGTCCTGGAACTGATTGCCTCACCCAACCTCTGCTTTTCATGGTCCAGCCGCTTTTTCAGCTGATGGATCTCCCACTGTCTGAAAAGGCGGATGGCATTCCATCTTATCTCGCTGACAATCAGACGCCATCCCACCAGGAACAGCTGCAAAGGGTTCATCTCATAGTTGCGCACTACACTTTTCATTTTTTCCTGATAATTCATGGTGGATGCTCCGTAAGGTTTGGATGTTGTGAAACAGTTCAGCCCTTTTTATTGTAAGAAGTGACAGTTGTCCATCGGGAAAAGTGCCTGTCCCCGATTGTACCTTCAGAATGTGGCTGGAGCCACAAAAAAATGGTGTTCCCAGGCTGGAGCCTGGGAACAAGAGCAAACAGACACCTCTCGTTGCCAGGCTGGAGCCTGGGAACAAGAGCAAAGCCACAAAAAAATGGTGTTCCCAGGCTGGAGCCTGGGAACAAGAGCAAAAGAGTTATGTAGATTGTTGATTACTGAATATTTCATTCCCCGACTTTTTGCAGATGCATCTAGTGATAATCAGTGCAGAAATATTGTCCGGGTGTCATCGGGCAATTCCAGGCTCATCTGTTTTTCGTCCCAGTCACGTTCCATGTCCACGGCCTGTATGCGGATGACCGCCTCTCTGTCGCCGGAAAGCTGCATGTCCAGCCTGGAAAAATAGAACAGGCCGTTTTCCTGTTCATACCCCTTAAACTCCACTTGCCACCCGTCTCCAGCAACCCATTGCAGGTTGCCCTGCTGGTCCAGTAAAACGCTTGTGACGTTGCTGTTGTCAAAGTAATACTTCCACATATTGTCACGGGATTCAACCCGGTTGTACCGCCCTGGTATCAGGTGCTGAAAATCCCCCAGCAATACCAGACTGGTTTGCCTGAGATCCATGGGTGTGGGAAAACCAAGCAGAGTAGCCCCCCTGCTGCCGTCGTGATGTACGTAGCGGGTGTTTTCTCCGGGATTGTAGGCCTCCCACCTGAACTTATCCTCCAGCCACATGGACACGGTCTGCCCGAAACCGGCAGACAGATCCATGCGCACCGGGTACCCTGCAAAACCCCATATAACCGCCTGCACCCGGCGTTGCTCCCGGGAAGTGGAATAGTTGACGCTGCCCCGGATAAAAAACGGCTGATCCTCCTGATAGCTTGGGGTCCTGGACCAAAAGTCCTCCCACACCACCCCGGGAGGCCTCTCCACAGGAGGGCGCTTGGGGGCACAGGCCGCCGCCAGTAACAACACGCAACAAAAAATGCACAAAGCCCGGAAGTCCATTATCATGGCCCTGCCTTTGCCGACTCGTTTTCGAGCATATTCTTGAGTATTGATTTTTGCTTCCGGATGCGCTCCGGGTTTTCAGGGTCCAGTTCCAGGGCCTTTTCATAACCCTGAAGGGCCTGTTTGCGCTTACTCAGGGCCTTGGCTATGTCACCGTAGTGCTCCCAGATTACCGGGTCGTCATCCACCTGCTCCACAGCCCTGAGAATTTCCTCCCAGGCCTCCTGATATTTGCCCTTCTGATAATAAACCCAGGCCAGGGAATCAATATAGTAACCATTGCCGGGCTCCAGCTCCAGGGCCCTTTTTATTAGGATGAGAGCTCTGTCCAGGTCCCGGTCCTGTTCCGCAAGAGTATAACCCACGTAGTTCAGGGCCTCGTGGTGATCCTGGTCCAGGGCGATGATCTCCTCCATCATGAGCAGGGACTCTTCTTTCCTGTCGCTTTTGTCCAGAACCACGCCCTTGCGGAACAAGAAGTCCGTATTGCCCGGCCACTTTTCAAGGCCCTCATTCAGAATCTGCATGGCCTCATCGTATTCTTCCATTGCTTCCAGTACTATGGCTTGGAAAAGGTACATCCTTTCGGAACTGGGATGGACTTTTCGCCCTTCGCGGGCCATTTCCAGGGCCTTTTGATAATCATCCTCGTGAAAATATATCTGCACCTGGAAGGCAACGGCCTGCAGATGGTAGGGGTCATCTCTGGAAACCCTGGACAGATAATCCAGAGCTCTGCCGGCATCATCTTCTCCCTCGTAGGCGGTCAGAGCCAGGTAGAAGTAGATGGTCTCAGGGTAGTCCCCGTCATGCATCATGTCCTGCATAAGAATCATGGCATGCTCATAAAAATCGTTCTGGATAAACTGATGCACTAGTTCCAGCTGAAATTGAGCCTCTTCAGGGCCCTGCATGGACATATGGATGGCCCTTTCCGGATCGTTTAAGAGCAGATTCAGCTCCACGATTCGAAGAATCAGGTCCGGGCTCCTTTCTCCCATTTTCAGCAGTTGCTGGTATGTGCGCTCTGCCTGCAGGTAATTCCTGTCCAGTTCGTAGATAAAGGCTTTTTCAGCCCAGGCCTGCAAAAAACCCGGCCTGGCCTGCACTGCTCTCTGCAAATGTTTTACGGCGGCAGCCCTTTCTCCCAGCTCACTCTTGGCCCTGCCCAAATAGTAATGCATCTCCGGCGTCCTCTGGTACGGCGCCACTTCCTGCAAAAGATCCACTGCAGCGGCAAAATTGCGCATTTCAATATAAAATGCGGCCAGGTCCCCATAAACTCCCAGGTCATCAGGAACCATTTCCTTGTACTGCTCGAGAGCCTTCACCGCCTTGGATCTGTTGTCCAGCATCAGGTGAAACTCGGCCAGTTGAAAGTAGAGTTGAGGGTTTTTGGGGAAAAACTTCAGGGCATCTTCCAGGGTTTGCAGAGCTCTGCAGGTTTTATCCTGGCGCAGGTATGTCCTGGCCAGGTCCTGGTAAAGCCTGACAGCCGGGCCCAGCACCAGGGCTTTTTCCAGGGCCAGGGCGGCCTGCTCGTAATCCCCTGCAGCCTGATAATCAAGAAACTTGAGATAGTTGTAGGTCACCTGAGCCTGAGGGGTAAGCTCGCGCTCAACCTCAAACAGTTCTGGAGGTTCTGATTTTTGGGCGCAGGCAGCAATAACCGCTGCCAGAATGAGGGCCGGAATTATTTTATACATACATCAAACCGGGGTTATATTAGTATACTCTCACTCATTTAAAGCGGGCTTTGCCCGCAACCCAGATAAGAAAAGAGTTTTTAGCCCACCCCAGTAAAATGGGAAGAAATTTTACGGGGCAGGCAGATCACACCCAGTGAAATCCGTCCCAGTGAAACCC
>PWSL01000526.1 GCA_003563255.1 Desulfonatronospira sp.
CAACAGGCTCCCCGCTAACGGCGTGGATACGGCAGGCCACTTTGAGTTCCAGGATGCCTTTCTTGACCATCCATCCCAAAAGAGCCACCCCGTTTTGGATATTTTCCGGCCAGGTTGAGAATTCCTCCAGCTCAGCCCCAAGCAGCAAGGCCAGATTTTCATGGTCCTCTTCCCGGACTGCCTGCAGAATAATATGCACGTCGTCCGGATCAAGATCCGCCCCGACAATAAACCGGGCCTTCCCGTTCTGAGCGGTGAAGGCAGAAAATCCTTGCGAGGCTGCAGCCAGGGAAGAGGATCTGAAGTATCCGGCGACCCGGTCGTAGCGCACAGCACGTCTTAGGGCCGGAATATAGAATTCATGCAGGATATTGGTGGGCTTGTCCTCAGGGTTGACCGTGGAGGTTCTGTAGGAGATACGCCACGGATAATCCGGCAACAGAAATGATTCATCCTTGGAATACGTCATAAGTAACCATATGCTTGGAGCCACCTGAATGGCTGGGTCAAAACGATGCTTTCCCGTACCACAAAAAAGCCCGCTTTAGACGGCGGTATTGTCCAAAACGGGCCATTCAATCCAAAAAACCGGCTTCACCAGAAGCCGGGGCCTGCACAACACGAAGTCGTACATGGGGTTGATATTCATGTTGGAATTACTCCTGAAATGCTGTCATAAAAAACAAGAAATTGTTATCAGTTAATTGTTAATTGTTGAAGACAACAGCCTAAATTAACTGCCTTACCCTATTAACAATTAACAGATAACAGATAACTGGGTTGCGGGCATAGCCAGCTTTAGGCCTATGGACATAAATGTCAACGAATATCATTTGGAAGGTTGTGTATAACTGGACAGTTAAAAGTTTTTTTGTAATCATTTGTTTTTATTAGCTTTTTTGCAGATCAATATGTCTTTCAGGCCAGACAAGATATCTATCCAAATTTATTGACTTTATTTCTTTCAACCAGGAACGAAGAACCAGGAACTTTTAACTCTCAAGTGTATAAATCGGTTCAAAGCAGGACTCATCACTGTTTTGCTCAGGTTGCATTACGATTGCAGGCCAAAGAGGATAATTTCCGCCTTGCGCCGCATATCCGGATCATCCACCTCGGCAGCCCATACCCTGAGAAGATCCAGCATCCTGTTCCTACTGTCCCCGGCATGCTTCTCCAGGTAAGGCCGGACCATCAGGATGTCGCCCTGATCATAGACCCTGAGCATGCCCTGCAGGACATCCCATTCCGTCTGGGGGTTTTCCAGGCGTTTTTCGTTTCTCTCCCTGGGTGCGGCCAGTCTGAGCTTTGAACCATTTTTTACCAGGGGGGCATGAAAACCGTTAGCTCCGTTGGCCTGCCTCTGACGTGCCCGGCCCCTGGCAGCACTGCTGAGACCGATTGTGTTGTCCTGGACCTGATAGCCTCCATTTTTTTCCGCAAGGCGTACCTGCAGGGAGCGGCTCAGGTTGAGCCCTTCGTCATAGGCAAAATCCTTGAGCCCCCAGATGCCGAATATAGTCAGGGCCATGGCAGTCTCGGAATCCAGCTCGCTGACCTGAATACGGCCCCGGCTCAGCCGTGCAATCTGATTTTCAGCCACAACGCGGCTGGCTTCGTTCATAGCCCGGATGGGACTGACTTCTTCGTCACCGTCCATGACCGGCCAGTTCTGGGACAGGACCTTCAAGGCCCGTCCATAAGAGGCCACCATTTCATCCACTGGATTCAGTCTCAATGGAATGAATTCTTCCAGGCCCTGCTCAACAGCCTCCTGGATCTGCTTCTGCACCCCCCTGCCCCCAATGCCGGTCCAGACCGCAGGAAACTCAGCCTCTTCAGTCCGCTTGCGGCAGGAGATGAAAATGGAGCTGGCTGCTGCAGCCATGTCTTTTTGGTGCATAGAGGCGGATGATTCCGACTCCACGGGAAAAGTACCAGTAATAATCCAGCCTGTCTCAATTAGAGAACGGGTCAAGGCTTCCCATGCGTTCTGGCTTTTATGCGTGAACATCAGGGTCAGCAGACCGGCCTCTTTCAATACTCTTCTACATTCAGCAAATATGCTGGACATATGTGCAATATAAGAATCATTGGCACTCTGAGCAGAGCCATCTCTGGCTGGATTGGCCACGGCTTCTTCATTCTTGTTCGTTAAACGGCGAGAAAAAAAACCCGGATATAAATCCTTCAGAGTTCTTTTCTGCCAGACATAAAAAAAATCAGAAAGTTCTGCATACTGCACGTTGTTGTAATATGGAGGATCCATCACCACCAGATCAACAGAGCTGTTCTGCACCTGACTGATGCTGTCAGCAGAGTGATTGGTAATGGAAACCTGAGGAGCTTGAGCGTCGAAATAATATTGTTCATGAACAGGGGATAAAATATGGGCAAGCCCTTGGTATGCATCATAAATCTGAGAAAAACACCATTTAAGGCCAGAATTGGGGCCAGTAAAAATCATTTCACCAAAAGTCCATTTCAAAGAAAAGTCATGCCTTCCAAAATTACCCTTCACTATGCCCCTGGTATACTCCCACCTTGTCTGACGACTGTTATAATCCACACCCTTGTCAATAGCGAACTGCAAGTATGTAATTACAGCCCGGCCTTTTTCCTGGCCGAGTTCTTCAATTATCCTGGGTTTGAGCTCGTTAAGGCCTTCCACCAGGGTGCAGTGCCCAAGCAGCTGTCTGGGAGTGAACATGTCGCACCAGCGGGGCATGCCGTAATAGACCGGGCGCATGTCGTTGCCGGGAGGGAATTGCTCCGTCGGGATATAGTCCTTTGCTGCCCACTCGTCCCATTTTTCATTCAATTTTTCCTCAGCCTGACGCAGAGCCTGGAGGTCCTGATCATTGGGTGGGCGAAAAAAGCGGATTTTCCGGGTCTTGATTTGACCCTGCTTTTCACCGGATGCGTAGCGCTGAGGCCGGCCCTCTTTATCAAGTATGGGCTCCTGACGTACAGCCACCACGCAATAGAGCCTGTCCTGCCACTTGCCCAGGGGGCTTTCACCCCTGGCCTGGGCCTTGATCTCTTCGCCGGTAATCCCCTGCCTGCAGTGAATGCATTGGCCCACCCCACCCGAAACAGTTGAAAACTCCGGGTCATCTCCTTGAGGTCCCCGGCCTTTTTGGACCTTGTAGGTCTCAAAACGCACAGTGCCTTTTCTGCTTTTGCCGTCAGAAACTATGCGCACTCCCCATTGTTTTCCATCCTCTTTGGAAAGCCAGCAGGAATTGAGTAAAGGCGCTTCACCCCTGCAGTGCGGGCAGGTGACTTGGCGGCAGTAGAGGTAAGTAGTAACTTGTTCTTTTTCAAATTGCTCAAGTTGCTTATGCTGACAATGCAAACCTTGTAATGCTTTATCTTCCTGCACCGGCAATGGAGCTGACTTTGAAAAGTAAGGGCCAATTGATTTGTCCAGATGGTTAATCAACTCCTCTCCCCAAATTCTAACATCATCAATTAAACTCGACCCAAATTGTGCTGGATATTGCAAAGTAGCATAAAGTATTACTGAAGCTACAGGATTTAGTTCATTGGCAATTACGCTATATCCGAGTCTTAGAGCTTCAAAAGGAATAGAGCCGCCACCTGAGGTCGGATCGAGTATAGTAATGTTTCTATTATCATGGGCTGGAGTTGTAATATTTGAGAAAGCTCTATCGTAACCATAAAGATTGGGTACTCTTACCCCCCTGCTTTGAGATAAGGCCATTAATTGTTTAAACCAGGCCGGATCACCCATGACTCTTTGCAGTTCAAGCCTTGCGCCTTCATCCGGCCAGGGTTCGGGCAGGGGCTGGCTTTCCTGCTCCCAGCGCACAAGAACAGGGTCATTCTGCAGGCCGGCGTCTTTGGACTTGAGTTCTGCTATAAGCTCCCTGTTCTGCTGCCGCCTGTGCTGCTCCTTGTCCAGGGCCCGAAGGACCACCCGGTCCACGGGCAGGTATTCTCTGCCGTTATCATCGGTCTGGATACGTTCCAGAAGTTTTCCGGTCAGGGTCCACTGCTGCTCCTGGACCAGGGCGACACACTTTTCAATGCCCAGGCTGCGTACAAACTCCTCCGGGTCGGTATCCGCAGGCAGAAGAGAGGCCAGAATGGCTGCCCGGCTGGGAGTCAGGGGACGCCTGGCCCACCATACGTGCAGGTAATATAAAGGAGGTAGTGCCGAGCTTGCCCCTCTTTCCCTCTGGGTCTCAGCCCCCACCTGGTGACAGGGAAATCCATGCTCTATAAGGCGTGTGTCGTTTTTTTGAATCATCTTCTTGCCAAAGCGGGCTATGCCCGCAACCCAGTTATTTGTTAATTGTAAATTGTTAATAGGGTAAGGCAGTTAATTTAGGCTTTTGTTCATAAACTCGAGAGTTCAAAGTTCAAAGCTGAAAGCTCAAAGCAAAGACAATAAAATCAAGAGGTTAAAGCCATTATTGCTACAGACATTCAGTCTCTTGTGGATATTCAATGAAAACAAGGTGCTATCAATGTATTTCCAGAGAACTTTTGACTGGCAAGTTCTTCAACAATTAACTATTAACTGATAACACTACAGCGAAACTTATTTTTTGACCTCCGGGGACTGGCTCTTTTGCCGCCGAATTTTTGAAGCATTTGCAAATTAGCAACCGGCAAAAGTGCCTGTCCCCAATTTAGACAGGTTGAAAAGTTTTATAAGTTTCGCTGTAGTGATAACAATTTCTTGTTTTTTATGACAGGGTTTCAGTAGCAAGTCACAACTAAACAGATACATCAAAAGTATTTCGGAGACTGGACATAAAAAAACCCGCCTGGTGCGCTTACTAAAAAAAAGAAGAGGCGTGGCGGGTGTTGTTAATATTTTTATATTTTCACCGGCCACGCTTGTCAAAGTAATTTTTCAACTCTCCCGCATTCGAGACAACATTCTGCCTACAGCCGGATCACCGGGCTGGCCTCCGAGAATTATGCGCAGACCAGATAACGCCCAGCGGTTGGCGTCTGATCCGTAGGTAGTGGTCCGATACAGCCAGTATTCAGCCTCTTCACGGGAAAATCTGGCAATGCGCCTGGCCATGAGTTCGATGCGGTCCATCTCCTTAACCCGGACCTGCAGCCTGGCCAGTAGCCCCAGCTTGGCCCCGGCCTCTTCGTCCAAGGGCAGATTCAACCTGAGTCGCAGACCGTTCTTGTTCATATAGTGCTGCAGTTCCAGAGGAATATCCTGCTGGTCGCGAACAGTGGAAACAATCTGTTTAAGCACTGGAAGACAACGCCTTAGAGGTTCGCCGTATATAGAACCGATTTCCACCAGTATTCTTTTGACTGGCAACTCCATCATGGCCGGACGGTTTTCCTGCCCGGAAGCCTTATTGTGCATCTGATAAGCCCTGCGTTCCTTGATGACCAGGACCGGCACAGGATAGTCCTTCCATTCAGTGATGCGCAGGACATATGAGGCCAGGGGAACCAGAGGCTCAAGTTTTTTTAGATGATGACTGGTCAGATCCATTTTAAATTTCTGGTTAAATATTTCCGGAAAATAACCCAGGCACTATTTCAGTTTACTGACAAAGAGGCATTCATCTTCCGGCTCGCTGATTTCCAGTTCCAGATCTGTTTTCTCGCCCTTGCGGGCAAGTTCAGCCAGAGTGGCAAACAACTCGTCCAGGTGTTTCATGCCTTCTGGAGTAACATCCTCCAGGGAAAACCTGAGACTGCCTCCACCGGGAACCTCCAGCTCGAATATCTCCAGCAGCTCTATGCTGGATTTTCCACCCTGGGAATATATCCGGCCAAGCTGTTTAAGCAGAGGCCATACCTTTTCCAGGTCCTTTTTCCCGGAGAGCCGAATCCCCTTTTCCTTTTTCTTCCAGCCGCGCTTGGAGATTGCTGCCGGGGTTATCAGGGAGTGGTCCGGCTTTACCGGCTCAAGTACTGCTACCCTGCCGTAAACCAGATCGGCCGGCTTCTCTGATTGCTCCGGAGAACCACTGTAGACCCCGAGTCTGCCGTTTTTTACCAGATTAGAGATGGCTTCAGAAACTTCATTTTCAGGGACTTCTCCGTAAGCCTCGTTCACTAAAGAGCGCACCTCGGACACAGTTGAGGCTTCCCTGTCATCCACAGCAGAAGTGATGATTTTTCTCACCTTTTCCCTGTCCACTGATTTTGGTCCCCAGCCAAGCTGCCGGGCGTGTTTAAAGCTTACCAGGGACCACCCCGGGCTGGACAGATCCAGGTTGAGAGGCAATGGACCTGTATCACGGCTGAAAAATTCTTCCGGCTCGTCACTGCTGCTGGACATGCGAAACAGGCACCAGGCACCACGCTCCACACCCGCCCTGACAATGTTTTCAAAAAGTTCCATACGTTCCAGTATCGGCCATTCTCTTAGCTGCCTGAAAGAATCTCTGATTTCCTGCAGTTCCGGAGTTTGTTTCTGGTGGAAAAAAAAGCCGGCCAGAATCTGAAGAGTTTCCCGGGTTTCGGCGATATCTGCGGTGATCAGTTCTCCATCCTGGCGCAACAGTTTTGTAATTTCCCCGATTATTGCCGCACCACCCTCGCCGCCTCCAGTGCGAATCTCCTTATGAGCAAGCTGCCTGGATGCAGATGGATACCACAGAGAATCAAAGCACTGGGCCACAGTGGTTTCCAGGGCCTGAGCCCTGACTTTCAGACGTTTGTTGAAGTCCTGCTCCATGAGCATGGCTGCAGTAATACCATAATCTTCAGGCCTGTCCTGCAACCTGCGCATGGCCACAACCGTCCTGGCCATGCCTGCTATGCGTGCAAAAGTCTCTGCGGCCCGGGTCTGTCTCCGGGCATCCTGCTTCTGGTTTTTGGTCAGCACTGTACTGGGCACAAGCACAAAGCACAGGTTCTGATTCATCCTGGCCTTACTGGGACCAGCCTGAGTAATAAGCTCCTGAATATCCACTTCTTCAGCATCCAGGGCCACCAGGGCCAGGATGGGGCTGTCACCTTTGTCCGGTATATCTTCCGGATGGGTCACCTCATGCACTACGTAAAAAGGATCCGAGTGCTGCCTGACCACGTTGCGACCGGTAGTCCTGATCCTTTCCATGACCTGGTCTGAATTTAACTGCAAGCCGGATTCAATGGCCGTCAAAGCACGGTTTACTGAAGGTTCCAGGCTGGCGAAATATTTTCCCTGTTTCTTGCGCAGGTATTGGGCGCTCTTTTCAATTTCTTCCAGGGCCATCTGGACCTGTGGGGGAGTCATGTCCGGATTGGACACATCAAAAAGAGCCTCCTGCTCTGTCAGCCCAAAGAGGTTGGACCCCAGGCCTTCGGAACGGCCCACCAGGCTGTGCAGAAAAATGCTGCGCCAGGCATATTCGTACATGGGAAAGCCCTGGGGATGCGGATTCTTTTCATCCGCAAGCCGGGCGTAACTTTTGCCCATGGAGAGATTGCCTGTGTCCGGCCCCCCGATGTCGGTATTCAGAACCTGGAGCAAATCGCTTCCACCGGTACGGCCCAGTATTTCATTGACCATGTCCGGGCTGGTCAAATCAATGTGACAGGTATGGATCATGGGTATCTGCAGCCCCCTGGACCATATGCTGCGCATCACAAAGGCGAGCATGCGCAGTACTCCCCGTGTTCCCTGAAATGTTTCCAGAGTAGCCAGCTTGCCCTGGAGATAGCGGATGAAAGTGGGATGAAAAGGGTAATGAGCCGACAGCACGGTCTCAAAATCAGACTGGGAAGCATGGGCGGGCAGGTGCGAGGAATGCCGGCGGTATACTTCCATATAGGAAGCTGCTGTATCCCAGGCTGCCCTGTCATCTATACTTTCAAACAGCCTCTTGGCTAAAATGCGGGAAATCTCTCCGCCCTGCACCGGGACTACAGTGGAGGCATCCCTGGAAATCACGCTTCTGATTCCCTGCTCTGCCTGCTGGGCCAGGGCCATGGCCTGGTCTTCATCCACCTCTTCGCCCTTTACCTCGGAAATCAGGCGGCTCAGTTTGCTGGATTGCCTGGCAAAAGCATCGGCACTGCCGGCAAGAGTAAGGACAATGGAAATATGCGAATGGTTCCGCGCATAACCGTGCAGCCCCATTAAAAAGGCTGCCAGCTGATCGGAACCGTCTGACCTGGCCGCCTGCAGCCTGGTGGCATACTGGGCCAGCTCGTCAAACATGATTAAAACCCTGCGCCCATGAAAAATTTTTTCAAAAAAAGAGCTCCCTGGCGAGGCAGGTGATTCAGCCTCTGTGCGCAGTTGGTTATACAGGCTTTCTCCTCCGATCCTGAATGCAATTTCTCCCCACAAGGTATGGGGCACAAGCTCTGACCCTTTGGGATTGTACAAAGGAAGCTCATCACCGGCTATACCTATGACATCCACTGTGCCTGGTTCTGGCAGGACATCCTCTGCTACATAATCGGCTACCAGAGAGGCCAGTTCCTTGCCCTGCAAAGCCAGGTGAGCCAGGGCTATCAGGGTATGTGTTTTACCCCCGCCAAAAGCGGTCTCCAACCTCTGGATGGCAGGGTAAGTGTTTATACCAGCCAGCCTGCCCAGAGCCGAACCAAGAACCGTTACCAGCCCCTGGGTGGGATAAGTACCATGCTGAAAGAAAACCTGGGGGTCGGTATAGACAGTGCTGATTGCTTTGGGATCGTTATAGGCCCGTAGAACACTGCTCAGACCGGCGGTAAAAATCTCTGGGTTGAACGTTCCTTCAATGATGTCTGAACGCGGCGTGCAGGTCTTAAGAATTGACTGCATAATTGGACCTCTTAATGGACTGGTATCTGTCACCTGCTTTCCTTCAAGACGTCAAACAGATACAAATTGGTTGATTGAGTCATTGTACTCTTACGATACTAGTGCCTGGTAACAGTTCAGCCCTTTTCTATGGAAAGCAGGGGACAGACACCCCAGCCCTTGTTTTTTTGTTGATGAAAAAAACAGACTTAATAAAAAAATGACTGGGAGAGCCAGTCCCCGTGCCACCTGCAAATGGCTAAACTGTTACAGTGCTTGATTTTTTCCAAAAAAATTCAGTACTTAATGCCTTACTTCAGAATTAAAGTCAATATGTGTATTCAAAGCATCAGGAAAATCAAAAGTATCTGTTAAGTACTTAATTTGTTTCTTGTTCGATAAGTATCTGTTTAGCGCTTTGCATGTGGCATGGGGACTGGCTCTTCAGGGACCCACTTGTCCCGAAAAATAAGATATTTTATTCACAAAATGATGCTCAAGTGGGTCCCGGAGTTCCTGTCCCCTGCTTTCCTTAAAAGCGCTAAACAGATGTGACTGCAAAAAGTCATTTTTGCAGTCACAGACGTCAGAGATCAGAGGTCCCCAGTGAAATCCCTTCGGGAACTCCAAGGAGTTATTTCACGGGGCAGGCAGTAAAATCAAAGAGTTATGTATATTGTTGATTTGTGAATTTTTCATTCCCCGACTTTTTGCAGGTGCATCTAAACAGATACTTCGATAAAAAGATAAGTGCGGGGAGAGCCAGTCCCCGGAGGTTAATAAATAAGTTTCGCTGTAGTGCTAGTACGATCCCAGGAAGAACAGGCTTACCACACTTTAACCGTTTTGTTCATCTCCTGTAAGTGATTTAAGCCTGTCAATAACATACCTCTTATCTTTTGAGTCTATTTTCAAGGCCATTTGATATATTTCTCTGGCCTTTGCCATGTTATTATATTCAGCATGTGCATCCAAACAGTACAAATCGCCCCACCTGATATACACCCAGACGTTATCCGGAAATTCTTTAGTCAATGCTTTAAAGGCCTGTTCAGCTTCTGTAACCATTCCAAGTTTAAAATATGATTCAGCTTCAGCTATCTTCATATTACTTATTAAATATTCACGCGAATCAGGAAAAAATGAACAAAATTCCCTGCAGTATTCGATTCTTCTATGAAAAAAAGACTGGTCTTCAAGGCCGGCGTTGTAAAGTTCCTGTTCAAGATCCTGGCACCAGTTAAACAGAGACTGCATGCCAGAAAATACCTTTTCAGCATCCTCTAAGGTTTTCATTTCACTGGTAAATCTTTGTTTTAAGTGCTCCCAGACTTGCAACCATAACTTGCAACCTTCTACAACCCGGTCTTTTCCCTGCGCATTTACAAGTTCGTATCCCTGATTCATAAGATCACTTAACTGCTCAGAGCCAATCACGTCAGGAGCCAGTCGTTTCCATAAAACCATACAGGCCATCCAGATAAAATCTAAATCAAAATGTCTGGCAGTAATGGTATATCTCTTTTTCCAGTGGTCAGCCAGTTCTTCTGCAGAATAAAAATTTTGAACATCTTTTTGAAACTGTCCTTCGTCAAAATCAACACCAAACCTTTTTAATCTATCTATGATTTCTTTGGTCTCAAGCCCCTCGACTTCTTCTGAGTGCCAGTGATATTCCCTGCTGGTTTCTGAAATTTCAGGACTCGCCTTGTCAATACAACATTTCTTGAATTTTTTGCCACTGCCACAAGGGCATGGAGAATTGCGACCGATTTTATTGGAGGTTACAGGCTTGGAAAGCATTTGTCCGTGCATTTTCGGGAACATCTGCTTATGTCTTGTGATCATCGGAATGAAGAATGAATCGTGAAACTCTTTGAATTGTTCTTCATCCATTTTTAAAAACGGCCGAATCTCTTCGAGATACTCAGCACGCTCGGTTTCCGGCAATAAAGCCAGATTCCAACATAGCTGAGCCATCTCCAGCGCCTTGTTTATCTGTTCTGGTGTGCCGTCTGTCTCGTCGATAAGTGGCTGCGCATACGCTGCCATTGATTCCGCAATAGCTCCCATTGAACTCTCCTCTTCTTTTAATGATTTTGCATCTGGAAAACTTGTTCTTTGCTTTGAGGTCCATGTCGATCCCGGTGTCTGCTTCCAGGATACGCCCCCAGGAACCTTACAACCGTTTGATTTTGTATATGTTTAGACACCTACTCAGGCTGGAAACTCGGTATGGATTAAGAGAAAAGCATTTGATCCCGCCCGGAAGGCGGGCTAATGCAACCTGCGGCTTCCGGCTTGCCCTGTGAAATTCCGAAGGACAGCGCAGCTGATTTCACCGGGGCCGCTGATTGCTAATCCCGTCAATCTATGCCTGCCACGCGTCTTTGGCGTGGTTAATCCTCTCTAAACATTCTTGTTTTTTGTAACAGGCTTTCTACGGTTAAGTCACTAGGCTTTTTCCGCGACCCTGCACGGAAAAAGAGGCCCCTTCGGGGCAAAAGAGACGGCCCACGGAATACACGGAATCTCACGGAATATGCGTTGCTTCGCAACGCTTTAAAAACTTCCGTGTCCTTCCGTGTGTTCCGTGGGCAAAAGCTCCTGGCTTTC
>PWSL01000469.1 GCA_003563255.1 Desulfonatronospira sp.
GGCAGATACTTTTCAAATTCCATGGTGGTAACGCTGGTTCGATGTTCTTCCCATTCCGCTGTCTTGATGGTCATGAGGTTGTTGTACTGTTGCTCTCCCAGCAACTCGAGCAGAAACCTGCTGTCCTCTGCTTCAACCAGGGCCTCGAACATGGTTTTAGGCAAAAAGCGGGTATCCCAGACCCTTTTTTTAATGGACTGCAAATAGGCCTTGCCGATGTCCGGGCTGTTGCAGTCAAGTTTTTCCCGGATGCCCTGCAGGCCCATCTTGATGAAGGCCGCCATCTGCAGGTAGATGTTGCCAGCGGGGTCCGGGCTTCTAAGTTCCAGCCTTGTAGCCTGAGGGTTGGTGGCGTATGGGATGCGGACCATGGAAGTGCGGTTTCGAGGTCCCCAGCCGACTACTACCGGGGCCTCGCGCTCAATGACGTAGGCCTTGTAGGAATTGTAGGTGGAGGCCATGAGAATGGAAGTCTGCCGGGCATACTTGAGTATTCCTGCAATAAAATGCCTGGCCAGAGGGCTCAGGTCATGATCCTCACCCTCCCGGTAAAAAATATTCTGTCCCTCTTTATCCTGCATGGAAAGGTGAATGTGCAGGGCGTTGCGGTTTTTGTCGTTGAAGGGCTTGGGCATAAAACTGGCGTGCAGGCCGTGTTCCGAGGCTATCATGTGGGTGACATAGTTGAAGACCAGGGTCCTGTCTGCGGCATTCAACGGGTCAGAGCACTCGAAGTTGATCTCGTGTTGTGAGGGGCTGACCTCGTGGTGGGCTTTTTCAAAGGGCACCCCGCAACGGGTCAGGACATCTATGATGCGGTTGCGGACATTTTCCCCCCTGTCTCTGGGATCGGCCTCACAGTAACCTGCATTGTCGGTATTGAGATCCATAGAGTACTTATCCTGGTGAAAAAGAAAGAATTCGTACTCCGGACTGGCCTGAAAACTGTAGCCCATTTCCTCGGCCTCACCAACGACTTTTTCCAGAACAAACCTGGGATCTGTGCTGGCCCGTTCACCATGTTCGTTGTGGATGGTACCAACGAAAAGGGAGGTTTTCTTCTCCTTGAAGCCAAGAGTTATCATGCTTTCAATGATTGGCATGAGCAATCGGTCACTGTGCTCCACAGTGGCTATACCCGGTACGGAACTGCCGTCAAAACCGATGCCTTCTTTGGAGATCTGCCCTATGTTTCGGGGGTTCACCGGCAGACGTCTTATGTGTCCGTTCAGGTCTGTGAATATGATTTCAGTAGAGTCGGTGGGTTGCATAAGGATTTCAGGTTCTTCGCTGGACATAGTGAACTCCTTTCAAGATGTTTGGAATGAATCTGTTTAGCGCTTTGCAATTATTCTTATTTTTTTTATGGCAGGGTTTGAGGGGTAAACGCCTAAACAGATACCTTGGAATATGTTTTTTGCTGGACAGGCCTGGATACATAATGAACCGGCAATGATTTGACAGTACTTGAAGAGGGCTGAAGGTGTGAAGTCCCCGAACGGATATGCAGAGAAGCTGTCCTTTTTGGACTGCAAAGCCGGGTTGAAAAAATATTTGGCTGGATGAGGCGCTGTCTTCGTGGTTGTCCATAATGGATGTTTTCATTCCCGGCCGGCCTGCAGCCCCTGCAGGGGACGGGCCGGCCGGGAAGAGTGCATATTATTATTCTGGTATTAAAGGCAAGGCAGTACTTTGATCGAGATAATTCCTCAGGATGTACTCCGTATCTGTTTTTTCCTTTATGTAGTAGTCCGGCATAAGGGGAACCTTGCCGATGTTGGTGGCAATGACATACATAGGCTGTGAAAGGCCGGTGGTATGTCCCCGGATAGCATCCCGGATAAGTTCTGCCCCTTTTTCCACCGGGGTTCTGAAATGGTCAATCCCCGGGGCCGGTTCGCAGTAAAATACGTAATAGGGACGGATGCGTACTGTGAGAAGCTTCTGGTGCAAATCCCTGAAGGACTGCGCGTCATCGTTGATGCCTTTCAACAGTACGGCCTGATTGCCCACGTTTACACCGCAACGAAGCAGGTCATATACCGCCCGTGCGGTTTCCTCGGTGATTTCCCTGGCATGGTTGCACTGGGTATTGATCCATACTGGTACCCGGTGAAAATCTTCCAGGATTTTGCGCAGTTCTTTATTGATCCTGCTTGGCAGTACTATGGGGGTGCGGGTGCCGAAGCGGATCATCTGCACGTGTGGGATACGTCTCAGTTCTGTAATAATGCGGTCCAGTTTGTCATCTGACAGGATAAAGGGATCGCCGCCGGTGACAAGCACATCGCGCACCTCGGTATGCTCCCTGATCCATCCAAGGCCTTCGTCCACGTCGAAACGCAGGCTAAGTCCCTGATCCACTACAAGTTCTTTGCGAAAGCAGTGCCTGCAGTAGTTGGCACAGACATCTGTCACGGTAAAAGCGATGCGGTCCTGGTACTGCCTGGCGATGCAGTCAGGGCGTTTTTCGCCTACTGCTCGATTTTCCTTGTGAATCAGGTAGTCCTGGAGGCCGTATTTGTTTTCTTTTTCCTTGAGAGAGGGAACCACCTGCCTGCGTATGGGGCAGGCGGGGTCTTGGCGATCCATGAGAGATGCAAAGTACGGAGTCGTTCCCCACCGGGTGCGCATAGTGGTGACGGCTTCATCTTCTTCCGGGGTTATGTCCACATAGTCAGCCAGTTTTTCCCTGGTTTTGACCATTTGCTGCAGTTCTTTGATCCACTCCTGCATTTGAGATACCTCACTGATGTTAGATTATAGATAAAACACTCCTGACCTGGGAAAGGTATCCCTTGTTGAGGAGGCTGTTTTCTTTCTGTACAGTGGGTATTTTTTTGCATGTGAGGTCCTGTATCACAATAATTATTTCTGTTTAGCGCCCTAAGTGTTGTATAAGGACTGTCACCGGGTATCTGTTTAACGCTTTTCAGGAAAGCAGGGGACAGGCACCCCA
>PWSL01000524.1 GCA_003563255.1 Desulfonatronospira sp.
CTGACTACGAATCAGTAGGCCGCAGGTTCGAATCCTGCCGGGCGCACCAATAAAATCAAGGGGTTAGGCGATAGTCTGACCCCATTATTTTTGTCCTACCTCCTGCTTGTCCTACCCCTGTCCTACCAAAATAAAAATAAGCTCATAAAAAAATCTACTGAACGTCATTATATTTGTCTCTGGGGTACTGCGTGGGTTGTTGGTGTTCAGGCCGGGAGTTGAAGAGTGAGCTATAGGTGTGAGAGCAAAAAAAATATACAGTTAAATCAGATAGTTAAAATTCAGACCGCAAAGAAGGCCACTCACGCTTCCATATACGGCCACCATTTTGCGTGTGACCAGTCGATCGTTTTTTGCCCCTCAAAGCCATTCACGGGCTTCCTGTGGCTTCGGTCTTGCGTTGTGAACAGGATAAGTATTACAAAACACAACAAGCCCCCCCTACCCCCCACCCCCGGTACCCTGATCTTTTGGCGGCGTGGCGCTTGGTCGTCTGTAAGGGAGAGGAAAGTTTAACGTCCCGGTAATTTTCGCCAAAACCTTCCACCCCTCAGGGAATACGCCAGGGTACCTTGGCTTGAAAAATTTCCCCCGGCAGAAACCAGGGAAAATCTTCCAGGAACCTGGACTTGAAAATTTCCCTCCCGGCCAAATCTCAGGAAAAACCCCCGGGGGACCTGGACCCGAAATTTTTCTCCGCCGGCATGGGCTGAAAACTTTGTGAGCCATCTTCAGTGTCCCAAAACAATATTGCTGGCCAGATTAGCCTAAAAAACCCCTTCCAGCCCACTTCTTAAGCAATCACTGAAGCCATAGGAAGCCCATAAAGGCCCCTGAAAAAGATTTTCCGGGGTAAGGTATGGGCTGAATGAAATACGGGCTTCTATGGCTTTATGTAATTCTTTGATTTTATTGGACATATTCCATAATTTCTTCAGGAGAATATTTTCTTGTTGACGGTGGAATGAGGGGGATATATAAAGATTAAACCAAAAGAAAACGATACACAGTTTTATATATCGAGGTAAACAATGTCTGCCAGCACAGCAACAATCAATCTGAGCTCTCATCAAGGGAAGGTGGAAAGGGCATGCAACAATTTTGACGGGACCGGATCTGTATTCCGTGCCTCATTGGTGCTGTTCTTTTTCATGCCTGTTCTTCTATTCTTTGACTGGCTGGTTTTCAGAAGGGTACGCAGGCAGATGGAAGCATGTCCTTCAGGTCAGGCAGTCCAATTCATGGCGGAGATCAACCAGGAGGCCGGAAAGATCCACTCCTGTCTGGCCAGGCTGAAGCAGGCCGTCCCCGGGAGTATCTTTTTTGCTCATATCCGGGGTCTGGTGGACAGAAGGCTGGACGATTGGGAGGACTTGGTTGAGGATACCGCCATGGGTGCTGATGAGCAGTTCCGGGGCCTGGTGAAGCAAATCGCTGGTCGGTTGTAATGCAGTTGCGGCAGTACCCGCCTTTTGAATCCAATAAGAAATCTGTCCTTAAAAAATACCCCCACTCATCCGCTACCATTGAAAATGCTATCCAGGGGCTTGTTTCCAGACCGGAGCAAGGCGATCTGTACCCTGGCTTTGAAGGGTTCCAGGTAAGAAAGATAAGGATTGCTCTGCCTGAGTACAAGCTGAGCTCAAGAAAGGGGTTGCGCCTATTGTTCCTGTACTATGAGGCCCGGAAGATAGTTGTTCCTTTGTATATTTACAAAAAGGGTGACTACAAGGAAAGCCAGGTGAAGAAGGCAACCATTGAGGCGCTTAAGCAGGTGCTGGAAGCAATGCAGGATTGAAGAGGCCTTTCCAAATACTGCCGAATATGCGCCTCCAGATGGTGCAGATACGCCCTGAGGCTTGAAACCAGGAACTTTTAAGCCAACACTGAAGCCATACAAGCCTCATAGAGGCCCGGAAAGGGCAAAAGCCAGGCCAAGGTATGGGCCGAATGAAACAGAAAAGGCCACCCGGTGCTTGACCAGGTGGCCTTATTTTCAGTGCGGACCGGATGCCACTCCGGTTCGGCGGCTTTCTGCGTCAGGCTATACCCTGGTAGTGCCGTTGATCCTCCAGGGAAGGGGAGCCCCCAACTCACCGCACTGAATTGGGGTTATATCTTCTGCTCCCCTGTAGCCTCCCGCCTGGCCCGCTCCAGGTAGTTGAGCTTTTGGGCTGTGTTTATTATGCGCTCCTGCATCAAGGCCTCGAATTCCAACCGGCCATCTCCCGGATGATCCCTGGCGAATAAATCAAAAAGGTATTGATAAATCTCTTGATCATCCATGCCAGAGAAGTGATGGGGACTGTTGCGCCTGAGTTCGCCGAAGAAGCCCTTAGCCGCCTCATCCTCTGCCTGGCCATCAATAAACTGGATCTCCGGAGCGACCTGTTCTTCGTGAGTCCAACCCCGCCGCTGTTTTGGTAATGGTGGGGCTTCGGCAGTGAATGGAACAAGCGGCGTGGGCGTGTCGTAGTGCAGCACTGAATCCTGGGTATCAAAATCTGCCACTGGTCGCTGCCACTCCACCGGGTCCGCAGACCCCCTCAGTGGTTCATGCCTGGCCGGTTCGTGCCGTGCCTTCCAGGACAGGGCCGAATCCTCCATACCAAGGACAAAATCCGGGAAAGACTGCTCGGTGCCGCTTTGATGGTACAGGTCGATAAGCACATCTCCTGCCTTTTTATCCCTTAACTGGTCACTGCCCTGCATGATTTCTGATTCCAGGTATTGCCGAGCACGTCATCACGGCGCTTTGCTTCGTCCAGGGTTAAGTCGAATTCTGTGACTGGTTTGAATTTTTGTTGCATGATATTGTCTCCTGTTAGTGACTTACTCCTGAAACCCTGTCACAAAAAACAAGAAAAATTTGAGCCATGACGGGGGTTCAGCACTTGGCACTGGGACTGTTTCATTTTTGGACACTAAGCTCAGGTGCTCCCC
>PWSL01000041.1 GCA_003563255.1 Desulfonatronospira sp.
GCCTGCGTCCCGACTTCAGGCACATCCAGGAAGAGATTGACTGTTTCGATTGCCGTCCCAGGCCCATGCAGCGCAAATACTCGGCTCTGGAGGAACTGGGCCGGGCAGCGGTCAACCTGGGTCGGGATACCAGGCAGTTTTTCTCCTTTGTGGGCGAATTCGTGTCTTCCTTTGCCTACAGCCTGACCCATCCGGGGACCGTGCGCTGGAAGGATGTCCTCTCGCACATGGAAGCAGTGGGCGGCCGGGCGGTTTTTATCATTGCTCTAATGGGATTTTTAATAGGAGTGATCATCGCCTTTCAAACCGCCATTACCCTGAGGGCATTCGGGGCGGAGATCTTCGTAGCCAAGCTTCTGGGCCTGTCCATTGTCCGGGAACTGGGCCCCCTGGTCACAAGCATAATCCTGGCCGGGCGGTCCGGATCGGCCTTTGCCGCTGAAATAGGGACCATGAAGACCAACGAGGAGATAAATGCCCTGCAGACCATGGGTTTAAGCCCAGTGCGTTTCCTGGTGGTACCCAGAATGCTGGCGGCCATGCTGGTCACTCCGCTTCTATGTATTTTCTTCCTGCTCTTCAGCTTCATCGGCGGGGCCCTGGTCATGCTTTCCATGGATTTCACCCTGACTACTTACATACACCAGCTGAAAACTTCCGTGGGCATGACTGATTTTTTGGGCAGCATGGTCAAAGTTTTTGTCTTCAGTATCCTTGTAGCCTGGATAGGCTGCGTGCGGGGACTGCAGACCGGCTCCGGGGCCAGTGCGGTGGGTCGTTCCACCACCAGCGCCGTGGTCAGCGCCATAGTCCTGATAATCCTGGCCGACGGCATCTTTGCGGTTGTCTATTACATGCTGGGGATATAAAATAATCGGCAAAAAGACAGGGTCCGGGGGTTCGGCAAACTGGGCGTAAACTGTCTGAGCGACGTAGGCAGCGTTAATCAAAACCGTTAAACAACGAAATTAATTCAAAGTATGTAATAGAAAATTTTCCAGTTGATAAAAACTTGTAGAGGTTTTGATTTACGCTGCCTTGGAGCGAGTTTTTACGTCCTGTTTGCCGAATCCCCGGACCACTGGAGCATATACAAATATTATGGTGAACAGTTATAATGTGCCATCACCCACTGAGCACCCGGTATGCGTGCGCAACCTGTATATGGGTTTTCCGGGAGAGACCCTCCTGGAGAATGTTTCCTTTGATGTATACACCGGGGAAATTTTTGTCATCCTGGGTGGCTCAGGCAGCGGCAAGAGCACCCTGCTAAAACACCTGATAGGACTTTATTCTCCCCTGGACGGGGAAATTTTTGTCCACGGCCGCAACCTCACCCGGGCCACGCCCACTGAAAAAACGAAGATCATGAACAGCATAGGCATCAGCTACCAGAGCGGGGCACTGTTCGGCTCCATGACCCTGCTGGAAAACGTGCGCCTGCCCCTGGAGGAATTCACGGACATGCCCCTGGAGGCCATGAATCTCGTCTGTCGCCTGAAGCTCTTCCAGGTTGGCCTGGAAGGATACGAAAAACACATGCCCTCGGAAATAAGCGGCGGAATGCAGAAAAGAGCAGCCATAGCCCGGGCCATGGCCCTGGACCCGTCCATACTTTTCCTGGACGAACCATCAGCCGGACTGGACCCTCTGACCTCGCTGGATCTGGATGAGCTTATCCTTAGTATAGCCAGGACCCTGAAAATAACCTTTGTCATCGTCACTCACGAACTGGACAGCATCTTCAAGATCGCCGACCGCATGATCATCCTGGATAAGCGCAATAAAAACCTTGCAGCCCAGGGCAGCCCCCTGGAGCTGAGCCGCACCCATACGGACCCCTGGGTGCGCTCATTTCTTAAACGGGAGAAAATCGCCCAATGAGTACCCAGCCCAACTATTACACCATAGGCATCTTCGTAAGCATAGGCCTGGTTCTTTTCCTGGGGGCCCTGACCGTGCTGGGAACAGGTGCCCTGTGGAGAGAAACAGTAACCGTTGAGACTTACCTGGATGAATCCGTCCAGGGCATTGACAGAGGCTCCCAGGTCAAAATGCGCGGAGTTACCGTGGGCCGGGTGGACGAGATAACCTTTGCCGGACTCAAGTATCCCGGGTCCGTGGATCCCGGAGACCGCTACGTCCTCCTGAAAATCAGCCTGGAGCTGGACGAATTCGGGGTGCCGGACCAGGAAGCCTTTGAGAGGTTTCTGGAGCAGGAAATTCAGAAGGGGCTCAGGATCAGGCTGTTGCCCATGGGCATAACCGGTGCAGCCTATCTGGAGATGGACTACGTGGACCCTGCGCGCCATCCCCCTCTGCCCGTAAGCTGGGAACCCAGGAATCCTTATGTGCCCTCTGCTCCCGGCACATTCGCCCGCCTGGAGGAGACCTTTGAGTCCCTGGGCAACACCATGGCCAAGATAGAAGAAATGGATATTCAAAAGACTCTGAACCACCTGGACCATCTTATCCAGAGCCTGGACAAGAGCGTGCAGTCCTTTGACCTGGCCGGCATATCCGCCAGGGCGGAGGGCTTTATTGAGGAGTTAAGGGAAACCAACCGTAAAATATCCGGGCTCATCGGACCACTGGAGGACCCGGAGGTAAAGCGGACCGATCTGCATGCAGTGCTCAAGGATTCCAGACAAATCCTGCAGAAGGTGGATAAAGGCCTGGACCGGTTGCAGATAGACAAGGAAGGGGGGGCTGCGGATCAGATAGCCCGGACCCTGGACAACCTGCACCAGGCCTCAAAGACTCTGCCCGAAACCATGGACAGCATAGACGTCACCGCTGCCAGCCTCAAGGAGAGCAGCAAGAGCGTGGAGCGCCTGAGCAGCAGAAGCTACACCATGCTCAGGTCCCAGAACGAGGAACTGCGAAGACTTCTGCAGAACATGCAGATCATCAGCGAAAACCTCCTGGATTTAAGCCAGGA
>PWSL01000171.1 GCA_003563255.1 Desulfonatronospira sp.
CTGGATAGCCGTTGTACAGGGAGTCCATCAGGTCGCGAACCTGCCACGTTTTCCAGACAAACGGGCGCTGCAGTTCGGGGATGGCGATCTTATCGCTGCGCACGTCAGCCAGCACCTGACTGACGGCTGTTTGTTTGACTTCATATTTGGCCATTGTCCTATTGCCTTATGTCTGAAGTTGCGTCGGTTTGTGCCATCAGGGTCTGACCCCGAACATTGTTTGAAACTATCTGATATCGCCATCGATACACTAATTTTTCAAGCGAGGGTATGCGAGTAAATATATAATTGATTTATATTATGAATGTTTTGCAAAATTTATGAGCCTTTTACTCCAACGGCCTTATAAACCGCCGCCACAGAACTTCAGCCGCCTCTTCCTGGCTGAAAAGCAGCTCCCGGGGCTGGGTTCCGAAAGCCGCGCCCATGAGCATTTTCAGACCCAGACCGTACCCGCTGTCTTCAATCGCGACCTGCTCGTTGAAGGCATTGTCCTGATCCAAAGCGGTGAAGTCTTCTGCGAATGCGATTCCCTCACTGCCGAACCCGCCCTGCCATATTTTGCATCTGCAGCGTTCATTGCCCTGGTGGTAAATTCACAAAATCCGGAGCAAGGGAGTCATAGGCAGTGCCTATATCTTCCTCTGTGTATTTTCTGCCCTTCCAGGCCCTGACTTCCCGGATCACCGAACTTCTGTCCGTGTCCATGCCGTTTTCTTGCAGGGCCTGGATACAGTACAGGACAGTGCCGTAAAGCTCCAGGCTATCAAAGCTGAAATTATGTCCGAGTTGTTCGGAAAAATGCTCCAGATGCGCATCTATTTCCCGGCACTCTTCTTGGGGCAGAGTCTCGGAAAAATTGGCGTCCGGGGTGTAGCTCGTCCTACCCACAATAATTTCGCCTGCACGCTCCATGTCTGATGCGGTCTCCATTATTTGCTTGGAAAATGGTCCATAGGAATAGGGCTCAAAATCCAGGTGCAGCGGGACCCCCTTTTCCTGTAGATAAAAAAGGGTCTTTTGTATAGCTATCTTGGATGTCTGCATATTTTTGTTCTTAAGCCAGACAAGTACGTGCTTGAATACGGCTCGAGAATAATCTGAGTTCTTCATTATGCTCCCCCCTTTTTTCTTTTCTCGCGGGCCAGAACTGTTTGTTTGAGACTGTCCAGAGCCTTTTGAGCTTTGGGCATGGAACTCGTGGTTACATAAATACGCCTGAGATGCGCAGGCTTTTTCCTGGTGGCTTCCAGAATTGAGGAGTGGTCAAGGATTGATCCCATGACTTTGTGGTCCCTTGCCTTGTCCACAACGGGATAGACGCTTTCGCCTTTTTCATCCGATTTTTCCAGAATTTTGTGAACCTCGACTTTTTTGTCAAGTACAAAATAATCCTGATTCTTCTTTAATCCGACATGGTCAAGTTCTTCCTGCAAATCTAAAAAATCATTTTCATTGCCCTCGGATTCCTTTTCCACATCAAATACAGGGTGCACATGGTCCTGGCGCATCAGTATTTTCGCCCATGGGTTTCCTTTGCTCATGTCCTTCTTAATCTGCTCAAAAACCGTATAATCGTCAAACAGCTGAAATTTATCGAAATCAATTTCCAGCCTGGATCCCTCAATTTTTATCCCGGATTCTGGCAAGCAGTCTCTTTCCTTAAGATCCTGCAGATAACGCTCAAAAACGAGGTCGTACCCTCTTCTGGTCCTATGAAAAGGAACCTGAAGATAATAATGATAACGGGCAAGCAAAAACGACTCAACAGCGTGCAGGTTGCCCTTTTCAATTGCAAAAGCTCTTTCGCCATTCTCGTTTTCAATAAGCCTGAAGGAGCCTGCATAGCGAATATAATCATATTCTCCGTATTTAACGCCACAGAAATAAGAGTCTCTGAGGAGAAAATCCGCCCTGTCTGCATCGAATTCATCAGATATAAATTTTTTCAAGATGGCAATGCTCCGGGTCTGCTTGCCATTCAAGAGGTTGGCCACAGTGTCCGGAGAAATATCGTTTTTTTGGATCTCTTCTGCCACCGTGGAAAACTTCCGGATAATATATCTGCTTACCTTCTCATGTGAAACACCCTCGCCAAGAAAAAACTTTTCTGCAGCGTGGGATAACGGCATATGCCCGGTATCGTGTAAAAGTGCTGCAAATCGTAGTGTCTGCAGATTTTTCAATACATCTTTTTCATTTCCTTCTTGGAGCTCAGGATTAAAGCGTAAAACCTCCTCAAATATGTTTGTGGCTGCCTGCAGCACGCCCAAGGAATGCACAAACCTGGAATGTTCCGCAGTCGGGTAGACATACTTGGTAAAAGCCAGTTGCCCAATCCTTCGCAATCGCTGAAAAACAGGTGTGTCAATTATGCTCAGTTCAGACTCTGTCAACCAGATATATCCATATATCGGATCACGGATTCTATGAGGAGGACGCAAGAGTTGATTCATAACAACAAGCAACCTTGGTACGCGGCCATGGGGCCTGAGCAGTTCATCATATTGATTTCACTATGTATATTGCCCATCGAAACTAGCAGTCATGGGATCTGACACGCTTCTCTTGCAGTTTTGCTTCACACTGTTTTACAAAATCACCTACTTTTTGATTGAATTCCATTGGCCGGTTTTTCAGGCATGTTGACTGTGCCTTTGCTTTGGTTTGGTGATGTTGTATATCTGTATAATGATGAAATTCTTTTAATTTGGGTGCATGGCATTAGCTCCTGCCTTTCATTTTTCTCTTGATCCACGAAGGATTACGACGCATGGGTAAAACGGCTACAACGTAAGCGATGTTATCCTCAATGTCGTAGTAGATGGCATAAGGAAACCGTTTAGCAAGCATTCGGTAACAGCCATGCTCTTTTCTGTGAATACCTGCATAGAGTACCAAGGATTCTATGTCGGCGAGGAGACTGTCCCAAAAGTAATCA
>PWSL01000068.1 GCA_003563255.1 Desulfonatronospira sp.
CATCCGGCCAGGTGGCTGATGAGCCTGTTCTCCGGGTATCTGCGGAGCAATTCCTTTGCCCCGCGGGTAATTTTATCCTGGGGGATGTCACAGAAGTTCTGCCTCTGGTCCTTGTCTACCTGCAGGGCGGATATCCAGAATTTGTCCTGGAAATATCCTACGGCTGCATAAGCGTAAAGAGGCAGTATTGGGGCATCTGCTTCCTTTGCAAAGGCGGCTGTAGAAGAAAGGGTGTGCCCGGGACTGGCAAAGCCGGCCAGGGCCAGCCCTTCCATGACCTCCACGCTCCCGGTCTCCGGGTCCAGGCCCAGGGCATTTCTGCCCGGAAGTAAAAAGAGATCGCTTGACTCCGGCAGGGGTATCAGCTCATCAGGGCGGGGCAGAGCAAGTTCATCGCCCCGGCGCACAAGCATGAGAAGCCCCGGCTCATCGTATATCTGTCCCGATGAATCTGCGTAGACCAGGTGTGGTGTCTGGGTAGCGGGCATTGCTGATGCTCAGGAAGGCCTTTTATGTCTCAGCAGGGGCTGGTCGATACCGTGTTCGCCAAGCCTTTGCTTGAAGCTGTCAATCTGGGACGGAGTGGTTTCCACCTCAATGAGAACCCGGTACCAGGGTTCACTGCCAGCAAACGCCCTGTTAATGGAGGCTGAAAAACCCTCCTGGTAAAGGCGTTGCTGCAGCCCGCCGGCCCGCTCCATGCTTTGAAAAGATCCCACCTGGAAGGTGTATATGAATGATTCTGCCTGGGGGACCGGGTCCGGAGGCAGGGCGGCGGTTTCCAGTGGCTGATCCGGCTCTTGCGGTTCGGGTTCCGGGGCGGCGGAGGGGGTTCTGGATGGTTCGGAGCGCAGACGGTCGAAAAATTCCAGTTCTTCGGGGCGCAGGATAACTGAATCTTCCTGTTTTTCCTCTTTCTGGGGCAAAATCCTGGAGATATCCGGAAGGATTTCCTCGGGATTATAGCCCCGCCCCACAAAGACTCCCAGAATAAAGGCCCAGACTATGGCCAGCAGGGCAAAGCCACCCAGGGTCAGAGTTTTGCCCGGGGTCAACTCCAGGCTGAACCTGGATTCCTGCTTCTTTTTGTTCTTGGTGTTTCTGGCTGCCATTATTACATCTTTTCCGGAGCTTGGACTCCAAGGAGCCACAGCCCGTTTTTAAGCACCCTGGCTGTGGAGTTCAACATAAGCATGCGGGCCTGGGTCAGTTCGTGGTTGTCGGCGTTCAGCACGGAGTGCACTGTATAGTAACGATGCAGCAGACCAGCCAGTTCCTGCAGGTAAAAGCTGATGTGATGCGGGCTCAGGTTTCTGGCTGCAGCCTGCACTGTGTCCGGAAACATTTCCAGCTGCTTCAAGAGATCCAGGTCCTCCTGGGATGCCAGGAGGTGCAGCAGCCTTTTCGGATCGCGGCCCACCTCTATCCCTCTTTCAGCAGCCCTGGCAAAGACCGAGCAGATCCTGGCGTGGGCATACTGGACATAGAAGACCGGGTTGTCCATACTCTTTTTTTTGACCTCTTCCAGATCGAAATCCAGATGGCTGTCGCTTTTGCGGCTCAGGAATATGAACCTGCAGGCGTCCACCCCCACTTCGTCCATGACCTGTCGCAGGGGGACGAATTCTCCGGAACGGGTGGACATACTCACCTGCTGACCGGCCCGCAGAAGATTGACCAGTTGCACCAGGATGACCCGCAGGCTTCCGGCGGGCCTGCCCAGGGCCTGGACAGCGGCCTGCATCCTGGGTACGTAGCCGTGATGGTCGGCTCCCCAGATATCAACCACGGTTTCAAACCCACGGTTGAATTTGTTGTGATGGTATGCGATGTCCGAGGCAAAATAAGTCAGGGCCCCGTCTGACTTTTGCAGCACCCGGTCCTTGTCGTCCCCGAATGAGGTGGACCTGAACCACAGGGCCCCGTCATGGATGTAGGCCAGATCCATTTCCTGCAGCCACTCCAGGGTCTTCTGGACCTCGCCCCGGTCAAAAAGCCCCTGTTCTGAAAACCATACCTGGTGCTCGATACCGAAATGTTCCAGGTCCTTCCTGATGCCGTCCAGAATGCTCTGGACAGCCTTTTCACGGCACAGGGCAACGGCGCTGTCCCGGTCCTGCTCCAAAAGGGCCTGGCCGTGTTTTTCAAACAGCGCCCGGGCCACCAGCTGCAGGTATTCGCCCTGATAATGCTCAGGAGAGAGCTCCGCCTCCAGTCCGCATAACTGCTCGTACCTGATGAGAACGGAATCCCCCAGGACATGCATCTGCCTGCCGGCGTCATTGAGGTAATATTCGGTGCTTGCTTCAAAGCCTGCAAAGCGCAGGATCCTGGCCAGGGAATCCCCCAGGGCGGCGCCGCGTCCGTGCCCGATATGCAGCGGTCCTGTGGGATTTGCTGAGACATACTCAATCTGTACCCGCTGTTTTCGGCCCAGGTCTGAAGATCCGAATCCATCCTGTTCATTCTGGATGACAGTGATGATTTCCTGCCAGAAAGAGGGCTTGAAGGAAAAGTTCAAAAACCCTGGTCCGGCGATTTCTATGCTTTGAAGCTGCCCGGCCCGGTTTTGCAGCCGGTCTTTGAATCTTGCAGCCAGATCCCTGGGCTTTATCCCGGCCTGTCCGGCCAGGAGCATGGCCAGGTTGCAGGCCAGGTCTCCAAAGCTTTTTTCCCGGGGAGGTTCTATGGAGGCCTTGTCCGGCCACTCCAGGCCCAGCTCATGGACCACTTCCCGCAGGTGTTTTTCGACATATTCTCTGGCAAACATCTATTATCTTCTTTTGGTTCTCGTATCTGCTTAGCGCTTTTAAGGAAAGCAGGGGACAGGCACTCCGGGACCCACTTGAGCATCAATTTGTGCTCAAAATGACTCATTTTCTGGGACAAGTGGGTCCCGGAAGAGCCAGTCCCCCTGCCACATCCAAAGCGCTA
>PWSL01000060.1 GCA_003563255.1 Desulfonatronospira sp.
AAGTAGACGTCGCCTTCCACTTTTAGATGCTGGCATTCCAGGAGTGAAGGGATCCCGGCGGCGAATCGTTCCTCAAACTGGTCAATATTCTTATAATATCTGGAATCCAGCTGAATATCCGGTATAGGTTCCGTGCGCCGGGGATTGGGCACTATGGTCATCATGTCCGTCATCTGATACAGATCGGATTTTACCGCCAAAAGGTCGCTGGTGGTCTTGACCGGAGCAAAGCGTTTCCTGGGAACATTCAGGGCCCCTGCATGATCAAAGGCGGATATGGCTGATCCCATGGCGGTCTCCAGTTGGTAAACCTTGGGGGAGTCCGGGGTTCTTGGATCCAGATTTTTAGTGTTGATTATGAGGTCCAGAGGTACCATCCTGTGCCTGACAAATACTTTTTCCAGTTCTTCCAGGTTCAGCCAGATGGAGTTGGTGTTGAAAAACGAATATTTTTGAATGTTCATGAAATCTTCAAGCTCATTGTCAGGGCACTGGGCTATTTCCCTCACGGCCAGACGGTCGTTTTTGAGCAGTCGGCAGAGATGGCCTCCTTTGCGGTCGGTGACCGTTCTGGGGGTGACTTCCATAAGAAATGTGAATTCCTTGGCTTTGAGGTAGCCAAGGATGATTTCGTCCATGGTTGCGCCCAGGTTGTCGGAGTTGGAGATAAAGGCATACTTATAGCCTTTTTCCAGAAGGTTCTTGAGCACCCCCGAAGTTACCAGGGCGGTATAAATATCGCCATGCCCGGGTGGATTCCACTCCAGTTCAGGGTTTTCCGGCCACATGGCAGGGGTCAGGTCGTCTGCCAGGATCTTGGGGTACTTGTGCTGCAGGAAAGCCTGAGGCAGGTGATAGGGATTGTCGATTTCCTGGACATGCATCATAGTGTCCATGTGAGTTCTAAAGCTGTTCATGAACAATAGCGGTACCCGGGTCTGGTATTTATCCCTCAGAACCTTTACCTGTTCGGCGATGAGGTTTAGAAATGATTTGTTGTCGCGGACTTTGATCAGTGACTTGGCTTTTTCCAGGCCCATGCTGGTGCCCAGTCCACCATTGAGCTTGATTACCACCAGCTCTGAAATGGCTTCGGAAATGTTTTGCTGGTACTTGGAAATATTTTCCAGGCTTTCCAGTTCATTTGCTTCTACCGGCAGAATTTCCTGCCGGGTCAGCTTGCCCTGACTGCCGTAAAGAAGCTGGGAGAAGTAGCACTTAAAGAGATTTACCACAATGGGCGGCAGTGACTGTTCTTCCATTTTCAGGGCATAAGCCTTGAAGATCTGCATCAGATCGGGATCGGTGTTGGAAATGCATTCAAGGTTTTTATTGACCATATTGCCTCCGTAATTGCGAACTGTCAGCAATTATTTGATTTTTCGGGGTTCACCATGGAAGAAGGCTGTCCGGTGCTGGCTAGGACCGAACCCCAGTAGTTGGAATTTATGTTCAGGGTTTTGCGTTTCTGGGTTACCAGTGATAGAGGCAGGTAGATATAGCGGTCCTGAATCATGCTGACCAGCATGCTGGTTTTGCCTGACATGCCGGCGTGGACTGCATGCTGTCCCAGAAATCCGCAGTAAACCCTGTCATTGGAATTGGCCGGGATAGAGCGGATAATATAGCTGGGATCTATGAATTTCAAGGTTATTTCCGTGTTTTTATCCTGGAAGTACTGATGGATTTCCTTTCTCAGCAAGGAGCAGATGTCGCCCAGAATTATATTGCCTGAAGGGTCTGCACCTTTGCGGTCAAAAAGCTCCTGTCCGGCTCCTTCGGCCACAACGATGACAGCGTGACCGCGTTTATCCAGTCTTTTATCCAGGTGCCCAAGAAAGCCGTTGGGACCATGAAGATCGAACCTGGATTCAGGAATAAGGACAAAATTGACTTCTTTGAGGGCTATGGTGGCTTGAGCGGCGATAAAGCCGGACTCACGTCCCATGAGCTTTACCATGCCGATGCCTCTGGGAGCGCCCAGGGCTTCGGCGTGGGCGCATCCTATGGCCTCGGTGGCTTTTTCCACAGCGGTGTCAAAGCCGAAGGTCTTGGATACGAAGTGCACGTCATTGTCAATGGTTTTGGGAATGCCGATAATTGACATTTTGTTGCCTCTATTGGCTACTTCGTGCTGAATGGCCTGAGCCGCCTTCATGGTGCCGTCGCCTCCGATCATGAACAGGATACTGATGTTCATGCGCTCCATGGCGTCCACAATATCCTCAGGCGGCTGGGGACCCCTTGAGGAGGACAAAATTGTGCCGCCGAATTCGTGTATGTGGCTGACGGATTGGGGGGTAAGCTCTTCTACGGGATGCTGGTAGCTGGGAATAAACCCCTGTAGTCCAAAGCGGATCCCCAGCACGGACGGGACCCGGTAATTATGGTGCGCCTCCATGACAATTGCCCGAATGACGTCATTGATGCCTGGACAGAGGCCTCCACATGTGACTATGGCACACTTGGTCTTGGAAGGATCAAAAAAAAGATTTGACCTGGGTCCGGCGACCTCGATTTCCAGGGGAATAGGGCCATTGGGCTCTTCCCCGATCATCTCCGGGTCCAGGTTCATGGGTACGGTTTCCCGATCTTCGATGTAGCGCCACAAAGGCAGGGGAGAAGTAACTTTGGCCGTGCCGATGGTTTCAATGCTGGTGTCATACTTGGCGGTCATGAATATTTTTCCTGAAGAGTTTTAAACGGTTATAGGCAGTTTTTATCCGGATTATCTCAAGAGATCTCGATTGGGGACAGGCGCTGGGGTACTCTCAACCACCCACCTGCACCAAATAATCAGGCTGATGCGGGCTTTGCCACAACTTAACAATTTACTTACAAGTAACTAGAGTCGCATTGGTAATAAAATCAGGTACTTGCTAATTTCAGGATATTTGCTCTTTGCTCTTGTTATTTGCTC
>PWSL01000092.1 GCA_003563255.1 Desulfonatronospira sp.
ACAAGGTGCGCTACTTCATTGCCGGAGAAAAGACCTGGGCCATGAATAATACCCTGGGGCTGTGCAACTTTGTTGTGGCTCCTTTGTTTTCCATGACCTATGACAAACTGTGCCAGGCCGTGGAGGCCATCACCGGCTGGTCCACCAGCCTGCATGAACTGATGCTTGTGGCCGAGCGCTCCATAGTCCTGGCCCGGATGTTTAATGTCCGCCAGGGAATGGACAGCAAGGACGATAAGCTCTTCCGGCGGATGTTCGAACCGCTGCCCGAGGGCGTGCTCAAAGGTCAGAACATTGACGGGGAAGAATTCCAGAAAGCCCTGGAGCTTTACTACGCCATGATGAACTGGGATGAAAGAGGCGTTCCTACTAGAGGAGCCCTGTATAACCTCGGTCTGGACTGGCTTGTATGAAGCAGACAAAGACAAATCAGGCCATATCCGGGAACTGTTTCCAGGAAAACCCCATTACACTGAAACTGCACCTTGAATCAATTCTGGAAAAATACACCCCTGAAGACGCTGAACACTTTCCCATGCCCCGGGAGTCAACTCTGGCGGATCTGCTCAAACACCTGGGGCTTGGTGAAGATCAGGTTATGCTCGCTTTTGTTAATGGTAGAATGGCCAACTTGAAAACCAGACTTGCGGACAGGGATGCAGTATCTCTATGTCCTTACATTTGCGGCGGTTGAAAAAATGGAAGTAAAGCTCAAATACGGCAAAGGGGTCAAGATACTCAGACTGCCTGAACAGGCCGACGTCCAGGTGTTGACTCCCCGTGATCTACCCCATCTTTCTGATCTGGCGGGTTCCCTGCAGGCTGCCCTGGACGCCCCCCTGCAGGCTCAGCCCCTGGAAAGCAGACCCAGGCCGGGCCGGATAGCCATTGCCGTTCCTGACGAAACCCGCCCGGTACCATTGAAAGAGCTGCTGCCAGTGCTTCTGAACAGGATCTTCAAGGCCTGGCCTGGTATTGATCCGGCAGCCGTGGCAATTGTTGTCGGGGGGGGGCTGCACCCGGCCCCTGACAGTGATCAATTGGCCCGCATTCTTCCTGAGGATTTAAGGGGTTGCAGGGTTGTCTCTCATGATGCTCTGTCATCGCCCCTGAAAAGCTACGGCTTTACATCCATGGGAACACCGGTGGAGATAAATGCTGTATTTGGTGAGGCTGATCTGAAGATTGTAGTGGGTATGATCGATCCCCATCAGTACCAGGGCATGACCGGTGGATCCAAAGGGGTGACCATCGGCTGCGCCTCCAGAAAAATGATTGAGAAAAACCACAGTTTGATGTCCACGCCCGGGGCGGTAGCGGGAAATATTCATGATAATTCTCCCCGCCAGGATCTGAATGAAGCCGGGAGGATGATCGGTATTGACCTGGCTGTCAATGTCTGCCTCAACGCGGCCCAGAAAGCAGTGGCGGTTCTGGCGGGAGAACCGGAAGCAGTCCTTATGTCCGGTGCTCATATTACAGAGCAGCTATACGGACTTCCCCTGAAGGAGCCCTTTGACATAGTAATCGCCTCCTGTGGCGGCCATCCAAAGGATATATGCATATACCAGGCTCAAAAAGGCCTGAACACCGCTTCTCAATGTACGGTCCAGGGAGGCAGAATACTGCTTCTGGCCGCCTGCACCCAAGGAGTGGGTGATCAATGTTACTATGATTATGTCCGCCGTTTTACCTGTCCTTCCTCTCAAATGAAAGATTTTGAAGAGTTCGGGTTTCGAATGGGAGCGCACAAGGCCTATCTTTACAGCCGGACTCTGACCCGGTTTTCAGTTGTAATTGATTCTGAACTGGATGCCCAGACCCTGGCCGACTGCCACCTGAGCAAAGGAAACGCCCAGGAAACCCTTGACAGGTGGTTTAAAGAGCAACCTCCCGGATTCAACCCGAGAGTGGCTGTTTTGCCCAATGCCAATACATCTTACTTTTATAACCAGGAATAATTGAGATATGACTCAGCAGCCAATAAGAACATATATTTCAGACCGGGAAATATTCAACCGTGCAGACATATCGGGAAACCCGGTCCAGGAAGAGGTCCTGCTGGCCATGGAGGCGGGAGAACTTCCTCTTCGCTACCAACGAAACAGTCAGACTCTGAGTTTGACAGACCAGATCAGCCTGACCAGATCGGCAGTACTTATAGTTGGATGCGGTGGGCTGGGAGGCAACCTCTGTGAATACCTGGTCCGCATGGGAGTGGGTAAAATTGTAGCCTGCGATCCGGATGTATTTGAAGAAAGCAACTGCAACCGGCAAATTCTGGCCACATCCGAAACCCTGGGAAAACCCAAGGCCCTGGCGGCCAGGCAAAGAGCCCTTACCATCAACCCGTTGGTGGAAGTCGTGGCTGTTGAGGATTTAGTCAGGGTTGATCTGCTGGATTCTGTTCAGGCCGTAGCAGACTGCCTGGGTGGTGCAGATTACCGCCAGGAACTGCTGGAAATGGCCGGAAATGCCGACTTGCCCCTGGTCTCAGCTGGGATCGCCGGATGGCACGCACTGGTATGCACCACATGGCCGGGTGAATCAGGGATTGGAGAGTTCATGGGCAAGTCAACCAGTTCCGTGGAGAATGAACTAGGAGTGTTGGCCCCTGTGGCTTCTTTCGCCGCATCCCTGCAGGCGGGTGAACTGATCAGAATCCTGACCGGCGTCGATCCTGCCCTGCGCGGGAGCCTGCTCATGGCTGACATGGCCCGGATGCGCTTTTCCACTGTAGACTTGAACACATTGTAAGAGACTGGGTCTCAGGCTGGCACTTCTAAATATTCTATCTATAACACTACAGCGAAACTTATATATTGACCTCCGGGGACTGGCTCTTTTGCCGCCTGTTATTTTGTTCAATTGCAAGTTATCAAACGGCAAAAGTGCCTGTCCCCAATTGAGACAGGTTAT
>PWSL01000033.1 GCA_003563255.1 Desulfonatronospira sp.
TTAAGGAAAGCAGGGGACAGGCACCCCCGCACTTATTTTTCTGAAGGATGATTGACAGGTTTTAAAAATAAGTGCGGGTGGAGCCAGTCCCCATGCCACATGCAAATGGCTAAACTGTTACCGTGATTCAAATATTTTGTGACACAATCCCATGAGTCAATCCCTGATCAAACAGCGGTGCTTTGACCTCTTTCAACCAGGTACCTTTTAATCATGTTCATCAGGTCCCTGTTGTCCACCGGCTTTGAAAGATAGGCATTCATACCGGCCTCAAAGCAGTGCTGCCGGCTGGATGCATCCGCCAGGGCTGTGACTGCAATTATTGGAACATTTTTCAGTCCTTTAAAATCACCCTTTCTGGCCATCCGGGTAAGTTCGTAACCGTCATGTACCGGCAACATCACATCCATAAGGATAAGTGATATATCCTGGTTGCTGCTCATAACATCCAGAGCTTCGCTTCCGTCCATGGCTGTCAGCACATCGAATCCTTTTTTCTGAAGCATACGTTTTATAAGCATGAGATTGATCTTTTCATCCTCAACTATGAGAATACGATTATTCTCTGGTGCCACTGCCGCCTCTGCACTTTCAATATCTTCTTCAATAGCCTGGCAAGGCTCCATGGACAACATGAAATAGAAACTACTGCCCTCTCCGGGTCTGGACCTGACCCCGATCTCACCCTCTAAAGAATGTACCAGCTGTCTGCAGACACTCAGCCCTATACCGGTACCATGGTACCTTTTGAGTTGAATGTCCTGTTCACCGACAACAAATGGTTCGAAGATGTCACCGTGCATTTTCTCAGGAATACCTTCTCCTGAATCCTCCACTTCAAAAAGAAGAGGCACGGTATCTCCAGGAAACTCCAAGGTCTGTCCGGGTTGGGGTGAAATTTTCAACATCACTTTGCCTTTGTTAGAAAATTTGACTGCATTGTCCACCAGGTTCCATATGATCTGCCGTAACATGGATATGTCAGAAACCAGTCTGGATGGGATTTTTTCATCAATTTCCAGTTCCAGACTCAGTCCTTTATTGCGGGCCTGCGGCTGAAAAAAGCTTACCAGTTTGCTCATTTCCTCCTGAAGATCAAAAGGCTGGAAATGTACCTGCTGGGTGTCACCCTGAAGCGATGAAAATTCAAGGAGCTTGTTTAAAGAAGCCAGCAACTGGCTCGAAGAATTCAAGGCCATCTCGATATATTCTTTTTCAGCAGGTTTCAGGTCAGACTCGGACAAAGTCTGCAGAACACTCATAATGCCATTTAAAGGCGTGCGCAACTCGTGATTCATATTCTCCAGAAACCTGTCCTTGGCATTGCTGGCGGTTTCAGCTGCCTTTTTGGCCTGGCTGAGCTCTTCCTCCATGAATTTGCGCTCTGTAATGTCCACATTGGTGCCTACCATGCGCATCGGCCTGCCCTGTTCGTCACTTTGGACCACCTTACCTCTAGTCAGTATCCAGCGCGTATCTCCATTTTTGCTTACCGCCCTGTACTCAAAGGAAAAGGTATCAGACTGCCGCAGAAATTCATCCATCTGCATTTTTACATGATCTTTGTCCGCTGGATGGATGACTGCCAGGAAACTGTCATAGTTCTGGGGCAGTTCATATGGTTCATAACCCAGCATGGTGTACCATCTGGGGCTGAAGTATGTGACCCCCGAGCGTATGTTCCAGTCCCATATGGCATCCTGGGTGGCATCCATAGCCAGGCTGAACAGTTCGTTGGTCTTATGCAGTTCACTTTCAACCTGCTTTCTTTTAGCCCTGTGGCGCAGGAACCAGACCCCATAGCCCATGTTCTGGGCTACGCTTTCCAGGTAATCCCGGGACTCTCCACAAAAGCCTCCAGGTTTTTGACAGGTTATGGTAAGAGCTCCAAACCCGACCCCGGAATAAGCAATGGGTAAAGACAAAAGTTCCTGAATGCCTGCCTCCTTCATCAGCTCGGACCAGCACTGCATGTCCGGTTCTTTGTCCACATCCTCCACATACACCGAACGGCCGGTCTTGATAGCCATTGCAGTAGGGCCCTGTCCATATGGGCTTTCATCCTAATGAATCTTCAATCGACCCACGATATCTTTTCTGGGGCCGCTGGCAGCCATTATCTTTACGCTCTGCTCCCGATCTCTGCGGGCATAGCCAACCCAGACCAGGGGATACCCAATATGATGCGCAATGGTCTGACAGACTTTCTGAAGCATATCCTGCTCATCCTCGGCCTTGATTATGATCTCGTTGCACTTGCCCAGAGCAATTAATAAATTATTTGTGCGCCAAAGATCCTGCTCCAGACTGCTCATCCTTGATACGCGCCAGGTGAGCTGATTCTTCAGATTCAGGTTCATGGCCCGCAATTCACTAATCTGATGCAGGTGCTGAAGCCTGCTCTTTATTTCATGATCACCCCAGGAAGCATCCACAACGCTGTCCGGCTGGATTAAACCAAGGATTGCGCTGTCCGGATCCTGCCCGTGTGTCATCATGAGAGTAGACAGGCCATGTTCCCGAAAAATATTGCGAAGCAGTGACTGGAGATGCTCTGCATTGTCTGAGATCAAGTCTGTATCCAGGATCATGAGGTTTATCTCATGAGAAGGGGAAAGCCGGCGCATTTGTTCAAGACTGACCACCTGAACCAAAGATTCCGGAAAATCTTTGTAGATGATCTTCTTTAAGCGCTCCTGCAGCTTCTGGTTTTGAGTTAGAATGTAAATGAATGACATATTGTAAGGTATTGGCAATCATGCTCGAAGATATGCCGGCTGCAAATTATTCACAAGGCATAGGCGCTTAGCACAAATTTCAAACAAACATGTTGGTCGTTAAAATCGGTTCGTGGTTCCTGGTTCTTCGTTCCTGGTTACCTCTTGTTCCCAGGCTGGAGCCTGGGAACAAGAAAAGAAA
>PWSL01000030.1 GCA_003563255.1 Desulfonatronospira sp.
AGGCACCACTCTTCAACCGTGAGCGGCAGAGCCGCCTGTGTGCAACGAAGTTGCCCGTGCCAAAAAGATCTTCTCTGGCACGGGAAGCCTAAAGGCTTCACACTGGTGCTTCGCACACACGATTTTGAAGAATAAAGTTCCCCAGCAAGGCATTGCCTGCCTGGCAGACAGGCAAATTGGCATATCTGCCCCCTGAAGGGTTACGATATTACTTAGCGGGGACAGTCCCCAGCCCTTTGTGCCATTAGTCATCACCGAGAACCCCCTGAATGGTTACCCTGCGTCAGTGACTTAATCCTGAAAACCTGTCATAACAAGTGAACTATGTGGGGACTTTACCCCATCAAATTTTAAAATATTTTCTCAGGATTCTGTTGATTTCCAGAGCCAAGCTTTCGGAAAACTTCAGTTCTATAGGCCCCTTCCTGTAGTCCTCGTGTTCTCCTTCAGCGGTCCTTCTTCTATCCTCCAGCTTTCTGATGTCTAAATCATATTGCTTCATATTCAGGACATCTTCATATAGCCTGTAAAGGCAAATAATCAAAAAAACCATTGCCCCACTAAGAATAATGCCAGTGATCAAAGTACTCATTAAATCATTTGTCATTTTTAATTATCCTTTAGCACAACAGCGAAACTTATAGATTGACCTCCGGGGACCGGCTCTTTTGCCGCCGAGATTTTGGAGCATGGCAGGTTGTCAACCAGCAAAAGTGCCTGTCCCCAATTGAGACAGGTTATAAAATGTTATAAGTTTCACTGTAGTGTCAGTTGATGTTATGTAACCATTCAGGGGATGCCGCAATCGTAAACCATGTCACCATTCAGGTATCTGTTTATCGATTTTAAGGAAAGCAGCGGACAGGCAAATCCGGGACCCACTTGAGCATCATTTTGTGCTCAAAAATACTGTAACAGTTTAGCCCTTTTTTAAGGAAAGCTAAACAGCTATCAGCTTCGTTTAAAAATGTATTCTAAAAACAAGTAACAGTTTAGCCATTTGCATATTGCACGGGGACTGGCTCTCCCAGCCCTTGTTTGATGAAGTCTGTTTTTGTACATCAGCGAGAAACAAGGGCTGGGGTGCCTGTCCCCTGCTTCCCTAAAAAAAGGGCTAAACTGTTACAAAAACAATTTCCTTGACTTGTTTTTAATATCAGCAAATATTTTAAGGATATTATTGATTTTTACCAAAGGGAGGTAGCGATATACAAAGTACTTATCATCAAGATCTACATATAATAATTTGTTTTCATGTTTTTGAAGATCTTGACAATAATTAAAGAAATTTTTCAACTCATTTTGACTGATATTATTATTATTCCATGATAATAATATTTTATAGAAATCATGCCAATGAATAAGTTTTTTATCTTTATACTTTGAACTGTATGTTTTGCATGTTTCTTTTGAGTTATTGATTGAATCTCCATTTAATAGTATTTTTTTCAATATAGAATGAGAATCGATAAAATATACTTGCTTAATGTCAAAATGTGCACTGTGAGATTTCTCTTCCATGCTGTTCCCCTTTTTTATATGTTTTGTCGAAACAGTTAAGATGCATCTGCAAAAAGTCGGAAAATGGTATCTGTTTAGCGCTTTTAAGGAAAGCAGGGGGCAGGCAACCCCGCACTTATTTTTCTGAAGGATGTTTGACGGCATTTTAAAAATAAGTGCGGGGAGAGCCAGTCCCCATGCCACATGCGTAAGCATTCAGGGGGTGACGGAATCACGCCTCTGGCGTGACCAGGGGGCAGTCCCCGCGACACCTATCCTGCATAAATAAAAAATGTCAAACCCGAGGTTATGGGAACCTGCACAGTTAGGCGTTTAGTGAAAATTTCAAACCAACATGTTGGTCGTTAAAAACGGTTCCTGGTTCTTCTTTCCTGGTTACCTCTCGTTCCCAGGCTGGAGCCTGGGAACGCTTAGTTCTTGCGGCAACAGCCGCTTCTCAAAAAATGTGGCTGGAGCCACAAAAAAGTGGTGTCCCCAGGCTGGAGCCTGGGAACAAGAAAATGTCCCCAGGCTGGAGCCTGGGAACAAGAAAGAAAATGCATGTTAGTGGGGACAGGCACTCCGGCACTTATTTTTTTGAACAAGAAACAAATTAGAAAAATAAGTGCCGGGAGAGCCAGTCCCCGTGCTCAACGCGTCCTGCAAGGGTTAACCGGCCAGGACAAAAATGATTTTCTCTTCATCAATCTCTTAATCCTGTTAATCCTGTCAAATAAGCTCTTTTCTTTATTGGGTTGCGGGCACAGGCCAGCGTTAGTACTCTTGCGTGGGACAGCCCCCAGACCATGTGCCGGCAATCAACACCGAGGGCCTCCTGAATGGTTACCCTCAAAATCTGGAAACTCTGGAGCAGGATTGCCCATCTATTTGATGTTATTTTTTCAATTTATTGCCTGCTTGTCAATTGGTAGCCTGCTGATCGCGTGCCGATTTTTTCAGATTTTTTTCAATGTGGTAATTCTCCAGGGTAACCATTCATGGGAGGCCGCAATCGGCCTGGGGACAGTCCCCGCGACACTAAAACCGTGTCACGGTTTTGGACAAGGCTGCCTTTTCATTTGTCACGAGAAACGAGTGACAAATGAAAAAAAATTATCCTGTCTTCCCTGGCGATCTTCGCGCCTTTGCGTGAGAAAAAATGGGTTGCGGGCAAAGCCCGTGTTAGTCACCCCAAGGGCGTGATCACCGAGGTACAGTCCCAATTCACGCCAGGCCGGTGCCAGTAATCACCATCTAGGACCCCCTGAATGGTTACTGAATTTCTATGCCTTCATTATCACTACAGCGAAACTTCTAAAATTTATAACCTGTCTCAATTGGGGACAGGCACTTTTGCCGTTTGAAAACTTGCAATTGAACAAAAAATCAGGCGGCAAAAGAGCCAGTCCCCGGAG
>PWSL01000185.1 GCA_003563255.1 Desulfonatronospira sp.
CAGCCGCTTCTTAAAAAATGTAGCTGGAGCCACAAAAAAGAAAAAAATCCTTGCTTGCATGTTTGTAGGGACAAACACCATTGGTGGACGCGGAGCGTCCGGAAGATGTTCCCACGCAGAGCGTGGGAACAATATAGGAAATGATGCCCCGCAGGGGCCTCTTTTTCCGCGCAAGGTCGCGGAAAAAGCCTAGGCACTTAGGCAGTAAGTAGATATAATCTTTACAATAGTATTGACTTCTCGTTTTGTGCAGACGCCGATGGCATAGAGTGGGGTTAAAAACTCTTCTCTTATCGTTCCCACGCTCTGCGTGGGAACGTTTTTCGATCCAGCACTCACTTTTGACAATGGAGAAGTACCAGGTAAATAATAGTATCAGAGATCACGGTAAATGGCTTTTTTTCTCGTCTGAAATTATGCACGGTCCAAGGGCTCAAAAACACCCTTGCGATTGATCTTGTTCAGGTAGAAGGACAGCTTGACATTTATCCGTCCACAGAGCTTGACCCCGAGCTTATTGAGCTCATGGCAGAGCTTGTCCGCCGCTCTGCGGTGCTTGAGGTTGTCAATGCCGTCCAGTATCACCAACAGGGTGTCGCCGACAAGCTTGATCAACCCGGATTTTTTGGTGATCATACCCAGCACCTGCTTGATATCCCGTGAGTCCTGGTAGCAGTACTGGAAGACTTCCAGCAGACGTTCCCTGGCGTGGAAGGCCAGGCATTGCATCAGGTCGTAGAGCTTTTTCTTCTCAAGATCACATTTTTGCATGGGCCTGCCTTTGAGCAGTTCCAGGATGGAAATTTTCTCCGGAAGCTTTGCCAGCTTGTCTTGAAAGCGCTTTAGTTCGATCTCTTTTTCGACCTTCTCCTGTTCAAGACGTTCAATCTTTTTTTCGACACGCTTGTCCTGGCGTTGCAAGAGCTTGTACCGGGAAAGGTCAATCTCCTTTTGCAGTTCTTTGACATCTCCAGCAAGGGCCTTGATGCCTTTCTTGACCAGGGCGACGTCCGGATTGTCTACGAGAGGCTGCTCTTCCAGCTCTTTAAGGTCGTAACCAGGGTGATAGTCCAGATTGAACCAGGCCAGGGCCTCCTTGAAGAAGTTCTCGGACTTACCCCAGCGTTGACACATGTAAAAAGCAATATCCCAGGCGGGCCTGGTCCAGTTGTTGGTTAAAATAGACACGTTTTCGCCGGTTTTCTGATCACGCATAATCACCATGCGCAGGGTCATGGTTGCCGGTTCATCGCGTCCATCCTTTTTTGCCGTGGCGGCGGACTCCTTGATGGTCCGCGTCTGTTCGGCAATGAGCAGTTGCTTGTCTTTGTGCAGCAGACAGCAAGTGAAGAGCTCGTCTGCCATGTCTTGCAGCTTGTCCTTGCTGACATATTTGGACCAGGTGACAAAGTCGGCTGTTTTGTCCAGCTGGGTAAAAAAATAGACGCCATAACCGCCCCGGTCAAAGACCATAATAGGACGTTGGATGCCGAAATCAATAAGCATCTCGACGCTGCGGGCAATCATGGGACGAAAGTCGATTTCACAGGACTCGGTCAGAAAAAACAGAGGCCGGCCCTGCAAGTCCGTTACAGCGTATAATTCATTGCCTTTCATGGCCATGCGGCGTACGGTGTAATAGCCTTTGGCCAGCACATGCAGGCCATAATACGGCAAAAAGTGACCGTCGATAAAGAAGACTTCTTTGTCAATGCGTTGCTGATCCAGGAGCCTGCGGGCCAGGGCGTCAGTCAAATGGGAGCTGAGCTCCAGCGAGGCCAGTGCCGCGAGGTGGTCCCGCAAGGTTTCCTTTTCCGGGGCCCGGGGTCTGCCGATCAAGGCGCCCAGGTCTTCGGCATTGGCCAGTTTCAAGGATTCAATAGAGGCAAAGCCCAGGTTGATGCCGTGAAATATCGTGCCCAGAATATCCAGGGGCTGATACATTGCCCGGGGCTGGACCGGAAAGCCAGAGAGCAGATCTTCGAAGTCGATTTCCTGCAAGAACAGGTGGTGCATAAACTCCCCGGCAAAAGGAATACGGGCACCCTGCTGCAGCTTTTCAATGCACTGCTCGTCCGCCTTTGACTGGGGTTGGGGCTTAGGTGCCTGGGCAAGCTCCTCCTGCTTTTGCTTCAACTCCGGATCCATCTCCAGCGGGAGTTTGAGTTGCTTTTCTACGCTGTTTGCTTTGCAGATGTCCTCTGCAACACGAGCCATATCAAACAAATCTTGTCTGGTCAGAGTTCTAGGACCCGCAGGTTGGTCCTTGACCCGTATTCTGGCCACTGCGTTTCTGGAGACATCCAGTTCCAGTTCCTTCGAGGCCAGGTTTGCAATATCCTGGTCGGTCCAGTCAGGGTGTTCTTCCAGGAGCTTGCGGATATGGTCCTGGATTTTTGCGATATACTTGACAGGGCCTTTACGGCCTCGTTCTTCACGTATGGCGGCTTCCAGGCCGAGCAGGTCTTTGGTCTTGATGAGGTCTGCCACGGTATTCCTGTGGAACCCGCAGATTTCCCCGGCCATAATATTTGTACACAGGCCGCGTTCTACCAGGTCAATGGCGGCCATCCTTCTCTCAGAGTTTTCCTGGGCATTGAATCGGCAGACAGGCAGGGCTTTGAGGTAGACGGTTTTAATAAGCCTGCCTTTATGGTCAAGCTCTGAGATGACGATGAATTCTTGGAATTTCTGGCATGCTTGGTACATAAAAGAGTTGTGCCTGAAAAGTTTTCCGAGATCAAGCAAAATATTACAAATATTTCAAAAAATAAATTCAATTGTTTCAGCAGGTTAATTTTTGGGATCAGCGATCGTGCACAGTTTTAAATGAGAAATAGAAATTGTGTTATTTCAGGTAGTTAGCGCTTGATAATGGTTCTCACCGTGATCTCTGTGCATGTGGATAACAA
>PWSL01000289.1 GCA_003563255.1 Desulfonatronospira sp.
GGCTCTCGCGGGGACTGTCCCAGGTTTCGGCATCTGGATGTTGTGGTCCTGCGGGACCTGGTGGAACGTCGCGGGATTTCCAATGTTGTTGCCCTGCGGTATTTGATCCGGCACCTGATGAACTCGCCTGCCGGGCTGTTCAGTGTGCAGAAATTCTACAATGATCTGAAATCACAAGGTATAGCCTGCGGTAAGAACACCCTGCACGAGTTTTTTGACTACCTGGCTGATGCCTATCTTTTTTTCCCGGTCTGCATTCATTCGGGCTCAGAGCGCTCCAGGATGGTCAACCCCAGAAAGGTTTACGCGGTGGATACCGGTATGATCCGGGCCTGTTCCCGGAGCACTTCTCCCGACTGGGGCCGTCTTCTGGAAAATCTTGTGTTCATGGAACTGCGCCGTAGAACACAGTGGATCGAATACTACCGCACACAGAGCGGGCGCGAAGTGGATTTTTATGTCCAGGATACCTCCGGAAAAATCAGCCTGATCCAGTCAGCAGCGTGGATGGAGGATAAAAAGACGGCCCAGCGGGAAATAACAGCATTGTCTGAAGCCATGCGGGAATGTCAGGTTTCTAAGGCCTGCATAGTGTCTTTTAATACTGAAAAGTACGTTGATACCGATGCAGGGCTCATACATGTGCTCCCGGCCTGGAAGTGGGCCCTTGTACAGTAGCCGGAGAAACTGGTGTGAACGGCCGGCTCAGAATCCGGGTCAGGGGCCAATCGTTATGTTTGTTGCTGCAGCATTCATATTTTCCGGGCGTAGTCCGGAAAAAGATTAATCAGTCTGTTGTCCAGGCTGAAAAAGGCGCTGGCCTTTCTGTCCCTGGCCAGTTGGACAAAAAGAAGATCTGCAAAGTCGTCTTCCATTCTGTAACGCAAGCTTGCCACCTGGACAGCGGTTCGATTTTCCACCTCATAAGTCGGAGATCACAAAAGTGCGTCCAGAAGATGAGCGATATCACTGCGTTGAAAGCCGTAACCCTTAGAAAGAACCCAGACCATCTCCAGCAGAACCCCGGACAGAAGCAATACTTTCTCTCCCCGGTTCTCTGCATCACTGACCAGGCGTCTGGCTCTGGCGGCCTGTGCTTGATCATCCTCCACGCCCAGCCGCACTAAAGCATTAGTGTCCAGAGCTATCATACACCTGTCCCGCGACTGCCCGCTTCAAGCCTTTGTTCTTTTATAACCTCATCCATTTCTTCAATGCTCAGAGCATCCTTGCGCGTCCTGGGCCTGTCACTGAGCAGACCGAATATCTCCGAAGCAGGTTTATCACAGGATCTGATGAGAACCAGGCCATTGCCGAGATCAGTAAAACTGACCCTGCCGGCGGAACCTATCCCCATACTGTCCCTGATATCCCTGGGAATAGTCACCTGTCCCTTGCTGGTCACCTTGCTTTCCAAAGCCATTTCTTACCTCCCTCATAAAATCATTACTTTGAGTACAAAAGTAAGAAATACCCAGGGAATTGTCAACAAACAAGTAGTTCCTTTACATCTCGCGCTTGACGCGAAGTGTCAAATAAAGGGGCCTGGTTTTACACTTCCGGCAAAGCGCATAATGTCAATAGTCATACTGTCCAGAACGCGCGGTATTTGCGTTACCCTGCCGTTTGCGGGGCCGGCAAGCTGCTGATTAAATCAGACTATCAAGGGTAATTATCTTAATTGAAGGGATATCTGGCAGCCTGAGATCGTTCGAGAGAAAGTAGTCTGCTCCCGTTTCAATGGCTGCACTAATTTGTAATGCATCTGGAGTTCTAATATTATGTTTTGCTCTTAGGCCTGCAGCACGCTCTGAGATAGAATGAGAAATTTCAACGGTTATCATTTTTGAATGCAGCAGGATATCCTTATATTCAGATGCCAGAGAATAATTACCTGCACGCATGGGATAAACCAGAACTTCAAGCAAGGTAATGGTCGAAGTTGAAACTAAAAAAGATCCCTTTTCCATTTCTGCAAAAAATGGTTCCAATACAGAAAGATAGGGAGGCTTTTCTTCAATAAAGTAAATCAGAGGTGCGGTATCAATTCCGACGGTAGCGCCAGAGAGTTTTTTTATTCTCTCCATGATGCTCTTTCTTCAGCTATATAGTTATCTTCATCTATTTTTTCCCATAAATCTTTCCCCATTCCCTTAAGTTCCATGATGCTCCTGGCTTTAGATGAAGAAGCAGCCTTGTTTCTTACTAATGATGCTGTTTGTTCTAATAAGAGGAGTTGTTCAGAAAGAGGCAGGGCCTGGATGTCAGATAAAATCTGCTCATATCTTCGTGTTTCCATTTTGCTCACCTTTAACTGCTCATAGTTTAAAGACGTCAGTTCAATTAAGATTAAGGCAGATGGCCGGGTTTGGCAATAAACTTGCTGGTCTCAGAGACCTGGCCCAACTGCCCCTTTGTGACTTAATCCAGATTTTTTATGTTTTCACCAATGGTAATCAACTGCATGCAGATGGAATCCAGCTTTTCCATACCCCCTGGAGAATCGGTAAAATCACTGACTGATTGAACCGGCTCAAACCTTTGCATTATTGTCATGGAAGCCTCATGCACCTGGCTGAGGAGGTGTGCTGCAAGGCTCTATCATACATAGACAGCTTCCTGGTCGATTCTTTCCTTTAGAAACTTATTCATGCCGGGTCTGTAACTTATTACATCAACTTTGAGCCCCAGGATATCTTCAAGGTCCTGCTTGATGCCGATAATCCTGAAAAGGTCCTGTTTGTTCAAGTCTACAACTACATCAATATCACTTGCAGAATTTTCCTGCCCCTTAGCCAGGGAGCCAAATACACCTATCCTGAGAATGCCGAGCTCATCACCGGATTCTTCACGGTATTTTTTGATAGTGTTGAAAATATTATTGCGATTCATAGATAACACAACTTAAA
>PWSL01000362.1 GCA_003563255.1 Desulfonatronospira sp.
ACCCACTTGAGCATCATTTTGTGCTTAAAATATCTCATTTTTTGGGACAAGTGGGTCCCGGAAGAGCCAGTCCCCATGCCACATGCAAAGCGCTAAACAGATACCATGCTGGTAACTTTTTCTGACATCCTGCTTGTCACGCCTATGGCGTGATTAAACAAATCCGAAGGATTTCCTGCAAAGCAGGGTTTAACCGGGCCTGCTCCGTTAAACTACGCTGAAAGAGTTCCTGCGGAGCAGGGTTTAACCGGGGTCAGAAAAAACAAGAAAAATTTTGAACAGAGACGGGGTTTCAGCGCCTGGTACTGGGACTGTCCCCGCAATAACCAACCAGATCAAAGACAATCAGTTTTGCGAATTAATGACTTCAGTAACTACAAAAATATTGTCGCGGGGACTGTCCCAATTGGGATGAGAGCACTGCATTATCTTTGGCTGCGGGCATGGTCCGCGTTTGATATGATTAACAGGATTAACATGATAACTTTTTGGCCTGGCTTTTGCCTGTCACGCCTGTGGCGTGATTTAATTGCTCGCAGAGCAAGCCCGAAGGGCATTAAACTGGGAGCCAGGACTAAAATGTTTTTCTCTTAATCCCTTTCATAATCTATACCTGCCACGCGTCTTTGGCGTGGTTAATCCTGACAAAAAATTCTATTCTTAAGGTGGGTTGCGGGCAAAGCCCGCTTTGGTATTTAAATGAAATCCAAGCATTACTTACTTTTTTTTCTGATCCTGTTACTTGCTGGGATCCTGGGGAAGTCTCCGGCGTTTGCAGAGCAGGGGACCAGGGAGGATTCCTATGTTACCGAATTTCGCGGTGATATAGATTCCAGCATGCGAGAGATCCTGAACCAGGTGTCAGATACTGTGGCCCTCAAAGACAGACCTCTGGTAAGCATTTCACAGCTTCAAAGAAGAATCAGAGATGATATTCCCGAGTTTGTCGGGGCTCTTCAGTCTTTTGGCTATTATGCTCCGGATATCACTTATAATATTCATGAAGAAGACAGGCCTATCCGGGTGGTTTTTGAGGTCAATACTGGTCCGGCCTTTCTCATCAAGGATATTGAGTTTGTTCCTGAGGGTACGGGAAAGGATGTGGAACCTCCTGCTGCTGAAGATCTGGGGCTGTTTAAGGGAGAAAGGATTCGCTCTTCAAATGTCAAAGACGCCGTCAGGGGTCTGGACAGATATCTCAAGGCCCGGGGCTTTCCTTTTCCCAGAGCCTGGGTACATGAACTGATCATTGATCATGCCGATCACAGCGCAACGGTTTACCTCGGCTTTGACCCGGGGCCGAGGGCTTTTTTCGGGGATATTGACGTCAGTGGCCTGGAACTGGTTGAAGTTGAACTGGTCCAGGAAAAAGTTCCCTGGAATAAGGGGGATGAGTTCAGCGCCCCGAAAATGGAGAAACTGCGCCGCGACTTGAGTGCTACCGGCCTTTTTTCACTGGTTACAGTAAACCACGCTCAGGAGCTTGTAGAGGACAGTCAGCTGCCTATGAAGGTCAGGGTGCGGGAGAGGCCTCCCAGAACTCTAAAAGCAGGTCTTGGTTATCAGTCCGATACCGGTCCGGAATTGAGGCTGGGCTGGGTGCATAGAAATTATCGCGGCAGAGGACAAATGCTTGCAGCTGACCTGCATCTCTCGGCAGTGGAACGTTTTCTGGGAGTTGATTATACCATCCCCAGTTTCAGGCAGCCCGAGCAGAAACTGGTCCTCAAATCCAGCTTCAGAGACGAATTCCAGGAAGCTTACGATGCCACCAGCATATCCATAACAGGTATGCTGGAGCGGGATTATACCGACAGTCTGTCAGTGGGCGCTGGAGCAGGCTACAGGCTGGCCCGGGTGGAACAACTGGACGAAAAAACAGATCTGGGTCTAATTTTTTTCCCAACATACCTTGTATTCGATATCCGGGACAGCGAACTGGACCCGACCCAGGGGTTGCGCTTCAATCTGAGACTGATTCCATTTGTAGACACAATGGATCTGGAAACCAGGTTCCTGAAAACTTATGCCAGCCTCAGCAATTACCTGGAACTTTTACCGGAGAAAAGGATAGTCCTGGCCAACAGGCTGGCCTATGGAGCCATTGGGACTGATAAAAGAAAACAGGTCCCGCCTGATGAGAGATTTTATGCCGGTGGTGGAGGCTCTATCCGGGGTTACGGGCAACAGATGGTGGGACCTATGGATGAAGATGATAATCCCATGGGCGGGCTGTCTCTGGCGGAGATCAACACCGAACTTCGTTTTAAAATCAGCCGCAATTCAGGTCTGGTAATGTTTCTGGATGGGGGACAGGCCTATGATAATGCTTATCCGGATTTTTCGGAAAACCTCAGGTGGGGCTATGGTGTAGGTTATCGCTATTATACAGACTTTGGACCAATTCGTGCTGATATTGCTTTTCCAGTAGACCGCAGAGACATGGACTCAGCTTTTCAGCTTTATCTGAGTATCGGCCAGGCATTTTAACCCTGATGTGAAACTGATTTTTTTCCGGGAAAACTTAGACCCTGGACAGTGAAAATAACCATTCAGGGGGTCCTGGGTGGAGATTACCGGCATAAGGCGCTTAGCACAAATTTCAAACAAACATGTTGTCGTTAAAATCGGTTCCTGGTTCCTGGTTCCTGGTTACCTCTTGTTCCCAGGCTGGAGCCTGGGAACAAGAAAAGAAAGAAAAGAAAAGAAATCCCTGCTTGCATGTTAGTGGGGACAGGCACCCCGGCACTTATTTTTTTTTGAACAAGAAACAGATTAGAAAAATAAGTGCCGGGAGAGCCAGTCCCCGTGCTCAACGCGTCCTGCAAGGGTTGACCGGATGATGCCCCGAAGGGGCCACTTTTTCCGCGCAGGGTCGCGGGAAATGCCT
>PWSL01000133.1 GCA_003563255.1 Desulfonatronospira sp.
AAGTCTTCCCAGTATGATTCATATTCAAAAACCATAATCTTTCCATAGGTTCCAGGCTTGGATTCAGCTGCTTCCCAACCTTCTGCCATGACCTGTTTTATTTCCTCGAATGTCACCCCGCGTTGTTGCATTCTCGATTCAATATGCGGGTGTAAATGATTCCTGTCTATATCAATTTTCGTGCTCATTCAGCAAGCCAATAAGTCCTCTTAGAAAGTCCTAACTCAACCCCAACATGCCAGAATCCAGCATTCTTCACCCTGAAATACCTCAAAAGGCTCTTTGTCAAGGACAAGGGTGTTACTGGAGCGCTATTGGGGCCAGGTCTCTGAGACCAGCAAGTTAGAAATTCTTAAATCCTGTTATTTTTTTTAAATAACTGAAGTCTTGGATGTTCTCTATTTCAAGAATCTGTTTAAAAGCAATATCCATAATTCCATTCTTAATATGGTCTGGCAGTTTGTTGACATCCTTCAAAAATTTTTTCTTGTAGGCAATTTTCACTTACTATACCCAGTAAGCTTAATGGCTTCTTCAAGATCAACCTCTTCGTCGTCCTGTACTTCTTCCATAGCTTTTCCCAAACCATAATCAATTATAATATCTTCAATTTTTTTAAAGGTCTGGTAGTCAAGAACAACGCTTTTTATATTCCCGCTCTGGTCAGTAATGTAGTCAGCTTGACTAAGCAAATTTTCTTGCATGGCTACAACTCCTTGTCCGGTTCTCATGCTTGCAAATAATTATTACATCCCAATCCACTTGGCAAGCACAAACAAAAACGCCCACAACTAAGCCTATATTAAGTTTGTCCAAGCCGCTTCATGGAATACAAACCCTCCACACCGCCGACAGGAGTAAATTTGCGCTCGTCCTTGGAGCCAAGCAGGTGCTTGACCTGGTCAAACACCTCCTGCACAAAGTCCTTGCCTCCGATGACTCCAGAATCGGTAAAATACCGGCATCTGTACCTGAAGCGCTCTACTCTGGAAATCTTGTAGCCTTTCTTCCTGGCCTTTTCCACAACCTTTTGATCAATGGTTTTGCCTTTGCCGGCATCCACAGCGCCGGTTTCATACACAAACTGCCTGTATTTGCGGACAATCTCTTTGTGGTCCAGCTCGTTCCATTCCTTGAGGCCAAAATCTATAGATAAGAATCCGTCTTTGTTTCCGGTCTGGGCATGATAACCAAGTGAACTCCAGCGGTAGTCTTCCGGCTTTTTGACTATTCCGGCTCGTATAGGATTCAGGTCTATGTAGGCCAGAAGATTAACCAGGCTCAAACCATCCTGGACAATCATACTTTTAAACCTATCCCCCCAGAAGAAACCCCTCCGGCCATACTTCTTATTGAAATACCTGGTAAACCCCTGCTTGATGTCCTTTACATAAGCCCCCAGGTTGGTCAGCCTTTTACGGTAGTCGGATATAAGCACCCCAGTCACATTAAGCTCATCTCCATAATACTTCTGCAGCCTTTCCTTGATTTCATCGTCTGTCGGATCAGATTCAGGATACATGCGGATTACCAGGTGGAAATGGTTGCCCATTAGGGCGAATCCCAGCACATCAACAAAATAGAACTGGGATAACTTCTTGATCAGGCCAAGCAGAAAATCATTGTCTTTGTCCTTGATGGGCAGGCCCTGCAAAGCAGTACGGGATATAACATGGTATACGGTTAGTTGGCTTTCTCGGATAAACCTGGCTATTCTTGGCATGGTGGACCTCCAGTAATGCTTGTGGTTGCTGGGTTGAGGGGAATATAGCGGAATTTGGAAGAAAAGGCAACTCAAAGAACCTGTCCCTTATATCTCCCCTTAGATGCAAGGCTTCTTCATATGTTAAATGGATGCTGATATGCTCCCGCCAGTTTTCAGGTGGAGGCGGACATCTCCAGAACCCGCCGGTCAGAGAAGTTCCGGCTGCATCTGAATCATCTCCCTGGCTGGAGACGTCGTCTGAAACACCCATGGATCTGATATTCAGGTCTTCTCTTCTTACTGCACACACAGCCCTGGCGTACTCTTCAAGGGACAGATGCGGATACCGAAAAATACCAAATGTCTTCAAACCGCTCCAATAAACACTGGATGGCTTGCGTTTCAGGTTTTTTCCGGCTGTTTCTCCGATCACGCCCTTTTCGCCACTTTTCAAAAGCGGTTCAATAAGTTCCAGTTCCATGTTATTGAGCTTTTGTATCAGAGCGTTTGGGGTGATGTTTTTCTGCTTCTCCAGTTCCATCAGAATATAAGGAACTAAAAAGAAATACTTGGCTCTGGTCTGAATGGTAGAAGTACCAGGGAACAGCCTGTTTGAAAATCCGTCCCTTATCTGCCCGATTCCAATTTCATCAACAGCCCCGGGTGCAGCAAGGGACTGAAGGACTGTCATGACTTTACGGCGATGTTCCGGGGAATAATCGATCCAGCCTATCTGAAGCGGGTTTCCTGATGTGTTGAACATAATCATCCTCCAAGCCTGATGCTTTAAGTATATTCAAGGTATGCCGGAACCTGCCCGAGACAGTTCCTTCAACTCATTTCCTGCACAAATTGCAGAAGGGCACTAAGCACTTTGACCTGTAAGCATTCAGGGGGGTCCTCAATGGTAGTTCCTGGTATAAGGCCTGGGGACTGTCCCCGCTATATAATGATTGTGCAGATTCAACAAATTTCGCGCCTGTACTTTTTGTATTTGTGCAGGAAAAGTGTCGCGGGGACTGTCCCCTGGCCGGCACCTGCCCCCTGAATGGTTACCTACTCAAAAAGCCTGGAAATGGTGCGTCCCTGACTACCATCATCTAAGGTTTTGAAAGCCTGAATCTCTATCTGTTCAGCGCCTGTAACAACATAGTATCTTTGAAGCTCATCAAAGTAA
>PWSL01000232.1 GCA_003563255.1 Desulfonatronospira sp.
CTTTTATCTGTGTCAATCTGCCTGCCCGGTGAAATAGACGAAGTCTCAGCGCAGTTTATCCCGTGAAACAGTCCCATGGGACTCCCCAAAGGGGGTTTCACTGGGACGGATTTCACTGGGGGTGATCTGCCTGCCCCGTAAAATTTCTTCCCATTTTACTGGGGTGGGCTAAAAACTCTTTTCTTTATTGGGTTGCGGGCAAAGCCCGCCTTAGAGAAAAAATATTGCTCTTGACAAGGCAAGGAATCGAATATAGGAATAACAATCAGAAAGGGGCTGTAGCTCAGTTGGGAGAGCGCCTGAATGGCATTCAGGAGGCCCGGGGTTCAACTCCCCGCAGCTCCACCAAAGATTTCAAGGGGTTAGGCTGAAAGGCTTAACCCCTTTCTTGTGTAGATTCAGGATTTGTCCCCGCATTGTCCCCAAAAAATGCCTCACGGTTATCTGCGCATCCATATAGTTTCATATCGTTTCTCCCTTTTTATGTAGCATATGTTGCTCCAATCCTCCGGCCATTTTTATGCCTCTCAACGTTCTGTAGCCTAAAGTATTTGGCCCATACCTTACCCCATTTTTTGATTTTCAAGGGCCTCTACAGGGCTCCTGTGGCTTTATCTGGTACTTAAAATTTGCTTGTTTCTGCCAGGTATATTGATAACCCCCTGACAATCCTGTCCAGATCACAATTATATTCCTGTTGAAAACTTTTCCATAATCGTCTAACCGATACTCACTCCCCACCATAAATAACACCAGGAGTCGGAAATGGCTGGAAATGGTCATGACCCTTAGCCCCAAGCAGTTACCTGTAGGACTGCCTATTACCCAAATAACACAAACATGAAAGTAAGGATTTTTTCTTTTCTTGTTCCCAGGCTCCAGCCTGGGGACATGAAAAGAATTTTTTGGCGCTTAGCACAAATTTCGGAACAACATGTTGTTTCATTTTCAAAGAAAGCCAAGAGGTTTTGCCCACGGAACACACGGAAGAACACTGAAGCTTTTATCGCTCCCACGCTCTGAGTGGGAGCGTATCTGGATCCAGCACTCACTATTGGCAATGGAGAAATACCAGAAAAAAATAGTATTCAAATATTTATATGCGTTGAAAAAAAAATAGAAAGCATTAATGTGTTACAAAAAAATGTCAGATAATAGCACTACCTGGTCATGTAACACCCTGAAATTTAAGGATCCAACTGAATTTTGCAACCATAGTTTTGAGCTATGGCGGGGGTTCAGCGCCTGGCACTGTAACTGTTCCGCACTTTTTTATATAAAGACTGCTGCCCACAGATCACACCCAGTGAAATCCACTGCGCTGAGACATAACGTCTATTTCACCGGGCAGGCAGATAGACATAGATAAGAGAGGTTTTTTATGTGCATACCAGGAATAAAGAACCAGGCATGCTCTCCTCTTGGAATCAAGCTCTACGTGCAGACGCAGGGACTGTAAGAACTTAAGCGGGTCGAATGGGGTGCGCATAAATGCCATCCTGAAAGCAGGCCACAAGAAAAAGCATCAGAATACAGCTTCTTTCAGCTTCTTCCCCGGCTTGAACATGCCAGACATAGGTTTCTGATAACTTGTCGTATTTGCAAAATATAAGCCAGGACTGCCCGGCACCTGAAAAAAAGTTTAAAAAACAGGAAATCGCAATGAAAATACTGGTGGTGAACAGTACCTATCGCCCTAAGGGGACTACGACGGAACTTGCGAGGTCATTCATGCAGGGAGCTGAATCCAGCGGTGCTGAAGTGGATATGATCATGCTCCAGGAAAAAACAATAAATTACTGCACCAACTGCCTGAAATGCTACAGCTTTACTGAGGACGGCATTGCTCCCTGCATCCTTAAGGACGATATGGACGAGATCATCAGCCGGATTGTCGAGTCTGAAGGAGTCCTGTTCGCATCTCCGGTTCATAACGGGTTTGTGACCGGACTGATGACTGTCTTCTTGGAACGACTGGTTTGGCGCGTCTGCCGCTCCTCATCTCCTGTGATCAACTGCATGGGCCTTGAAAGCCGTGTAAATGATAAGGTTAGGGCACTGGGCTCCATAGTCAGTGCTGGAGGCATGCCTGAACGGTTAAGGAAGTTTTGCGATGGCGGCACACCATGGCTGAAGGACAATGCCACATTGATGCTGCACGGTCATTGGATTGGGGATATCTATGCCGGAGCCGAACTTGAACATTTGCCGCAAAGTGATCAAGACTGGAAACGGCTGTACTTTCTGCGCCGTTTAAGTAAGGATCAGCAAAAGCGGGCGCATAAGCTTGGAGTTTCAATGGTCAAAGCCATAAAATCTGGCGGATTGAAGCCGGTTACTATGGAGAAACTAATTAATCCTGCATTGCGCTGGAGTATTGAATTGTACTGCAAAGTGTTTCCCAACTATCGCCTTGCCGGGGGCAGGCCTGCTGAAAAACAAGAAAAACCCGGGAATAAATGAGAATAACTGGGCCATTGGACAGTCAAGAATTCTTTTTGAACATGCTTGTTATATTGATCATATCAAACAGCATGAATAACCGCAAAAGCAAGCCTAAGCCGTTGATCTATTTGTTCTCAACGTTGTGCTAAAAAACTTCAGCAGGCTGGGAAATCTATGCTTGTACCACAGGGTAACACTTCCTGGCATGATCCAGCAGCATAAGCATGACGGTCTTGACCAGAACCTGGGTGCCAGGATTCTTGCTTTCCCGAGGGTTAGTGGCTTACTCCTGAAACCCTGTCATAAAAAACAAGAAAAATTTGAGCCATGACGGAGGTTCAGCACTTGGCACTGGGACTGTTTCATTTTTGGACACTAAGCTCAGGTGCTCTCCCCGCCGCGCAAGCGGCTGATGCCTTTTCCTTGCGGGTTCTTA
>PWSL01000046.1 GCA_003563255.1 Desulfonatronospira sp.
AGTCTGCTGGGCTTAGGCAGTACGGCAGTTGTGATAGTGCTCCTTTTGTCCGCCCTGTGCATTTATTTTTCCAGGCGCAGCATCCTGCGCCTGGGCAGAGAGTACGAAGAGTTCTGCGGTAAGCGGGTCTTCTATCTGCTGGGACAAAACACGGATATATTCTCCAACGTTGAAAACGGCGCAGCAACCGATTCTTATCTGTTCAGACTGGTCAAGGGTGATTCCAGGTTTGCAGGCCGGGTGCTGCGCATGCTTCTGTCCCTGATCATTCCCGGTCTGACCCTGGTGGTAGCCGGCACCGTACTCATTTACTTAGAAACCTATTTAACCCTGCTCATTGCTGTTTTAGCCAGCGTATTTGCCTATTATCAAATCAAGGTAAGCAAGGACGCGGCCAAGCACTCCATGCGCTTTGAAAAACTTGCTCCGGCGGCGGGGCGGGAATACAGAGGCATGCTCCAGCACTGCAAGCAGCAGATCTGCCAGGATAAAAACCAGGGTCTGGTGGAGCGCATGTTTGCCAAAGGTCCGGTGAAGAATCAGCTGGATTCCTATGAGGGCCGGCTGCGGGCCGTGGAAAAAAGCCGGCTGATCAGCGGTATTTTCATGGCCGTGATCCTGGGGCTGATCATCCTGGTCATGGGTACGGGCATAGTCCGGGAAGGCCAGGGCTGGGGGAGGCTCTTGATCTATGTCGTGGCCCTGCGTTTTGCCATGACCAACCTGCAGACAGTCTTTTCCACCATCACAGCCATCAACCGGTTCTATCCGCAGGTGCGGCGCTACTCTCTCTTTGTGCAGAGCTTCGAGGACCAGGACCGGGAGCAGTACCCGGTTCTGGATGAGTATGAGCTGCGGGTGGATACGAACGCTGTGGAGAACGTACTGGAAGGATCTGAAAGCAGGGCTGAAGTAAAACCGGGCCGGCGCATGTCCCTGGTTACCCCTCTGGAACTCAACCGTTACACCATGGCCTCCATGGCCAGGGCCATGCTGGGAGACGATGAAAGGGCCTTCAAGGGGGCCTTGTATTCCATGCGCTTTGCCGCCATGGAGCAGAGCTGCCCCGGAATGTCTTTGCGCAGGGTTCTGGAATTGGAGCCTGACGCCAAGTGGCCGGATATACGGGTCTGGTTTGCGGACCAGGAAACGTTCGAGCGGGCCAGAAAGCAGCTGCCAGGAAGCCTGGACAAGGAGATAAACCCCAAGGTCTGGGACCAGGTGGACCCCGGGATCAAGTTTATCCTGGGCCTTGTCTCGGCCAGGCAGTCCGACTGCCAGTGGGTACTCATTGAAGCCAGAGGACTCAAGTCCTTAGGGCTTGAGGCGGCCAAGTTCTACCTGGACCTGTTCCGGGACAGGATCGCGGTCATGGTCTTCAATAAAAACCTGGACCAGGCGGGCTCCCTTAATGAACATCTGGTTGCTGTTATGGACCAGGAGAGTCTTGTGGGGCTGGGTTCCCCGGAGTGGTTCGCATCGGTGTGGGCACATGCCGGGGATATGCTGGATACGGCCAGGGGCAAGGCTGCGGGCAGGAAAGCCGGGGGCGGGATGCAGGAAGAGGATGAGGAGGAAGTGTGAGTGTGAGTGTAAGTGTGAGTGGGAGTACCAGAATTATGGCGACACACCCATGTACACATGGTTGACTTTTGTTCAGTACTATATATAGTATTAATTTAGTGAGTAGGGGATGATGGCAAGACGGAAAAAAAGGCTGTCAAAATGGGGGGACAACCCTCCCACCCATGTTCCGGTGGAGGAAGTTGAAGCTGTACTGAACCACTATTTTCCTGATGGCTACGAATATAGAGGGTCTCATATTGTCGTCAGGCATCCCGAACTGGCGAAATATCCCTTGGCTTACGGTCCTGACGGCCATATTACAATTCCGGTCAAGAAAGGACAGCAGGTCAAGGGAAGATATCTAAAAACACTGGCCCAAACAATTTCTTTTTTAGAGGAACTGGGCCAGTTCGAGTAACAAGGTACAGGAGGTGCTTGGTTATGGCCACGCTGCAAAAAGAACTGAATTATTACATGGAGTTGCCCTATAAGATTGAAGTGACCCCTGTCCCTGAAGAGGAAGGCGGCGGCTACATGGCGGTATTGCCCGAGATAGGAAAAGAGGCCATTGTTGGCGACGGGGACACCGTAGAAGAAGCCTGCCGGAACCTGAGGGAAATCCAGAAGGAATTATTCTCGGATTATCTGCAAAGAAACATAAAAATACCTGAGCCTGATTCAAGTGAAAGCTACAGCGGCAAGTTTGTTCTCAGGATCCCCAAAATCCTGCACAAAGAACTGGACCAAATGGCCAGGCAGGAAAATGTAAGCCTGAATCTTCTGGTCAACCACCTGTTATCCCAAGCCGCTGAAAGGATTCAGTTAATAAATGAGTTCTCCAGCGACATGGCTTTTCATTTCAATTTTTTGAAAAATGAAATCCAGGCTTTGACTTTCCAGGTCAAAAATTCCTCCAAAAGACAAGGAGATAGTGTAAAAATTGATTCTTTAAGAAGCTATGGCTCCGACTACATCAGGGCCGCATAGCAAGGTATAGTCATGAATCCCGATACAGAAAGAAAGTTGTCCCCTGAGCAATACAGAAAAATTCTCGATTCAATCCAACTGATCGAAATCTATCTGTCTTATGCCAGCATCAAATCCCAGCGGGAAAGATTCACCGGCTCCATGAAGGTGGATTCCAGCCTGGATGTCAAAGCTTATACTGTACATGCTGACAATATTGAAATAGAGATCAAGTGCAGGCTTACAGCTTATAAAGAGCGCAAAAGAGAATACGCCCTGCAGATGGATGTTGGTTATGTAATGGTGGTTCAATCCGAAGAAGCATTTAATGATGATTTTTTTGAGAT
>PWSL01000315.1 GCA_003563255.1 Desulfonatronospira sp.
ATGATGAAAGTTTCTGGATGACGCAGAAAGCAATCGCAGAACTTTTCGACGTTGAAGTCCCGGCTATCAGCAAACACCTTGGCAACATCTACGATTCAGGAGAGTTGGAGCAGGAGGCAACTGTTTCCATTTTGGAAACAGTTCGTCGGGAGGGCAACCGCAACGTCAAACGAAAGCTGGAATATTACAACCTCGACGCCATCATTGCCGTGGGGTACCGGGTCAACAGCTATCAGGCCACCCAGTTCCGGGTCTGGGCGACCAAAACACTCAAGGAATTTATTATCAAGGGGTTTGTGCTGGATGATGAACGACTCAAGCAGGGAAAACATTTCGGTAAAGATTATTTCGATGAGCTTCTGGAGAGGATTCGTGAAATCCGGGCCAGCGAGCGCCGGTTCTACCAGAAAATTACCGATATTTATGCTCTTTCGGCAGATTACGACAAAAATGCGCCCCTTACGCAGGAATTTTTCTCGACTGTGCAGAACAAACTGCACTGGGCCATAACCGGGAAAACCGCCGCTGAAATCATCTATGACTCGGCGGATGCCGAAAAAATACATATGGGGCTGACAAGCTGGAAACAGGCGCCTGACGGGAAAATCCTGAAATCCGATGTCTCCATCGCCAAAAACTACCTGAGCCAAAACAGGCCTGAAAATAAGGCTCAACGGCCACTGCTGTTGCCGGGCAGGACGCCCGACAGATCACCCCGGCACGCTTTGAGAGAACAAACGAGGTTGATTCATGCCCATCCCTGACTTCCAGTGTTGCAGTTCCTTCTCCATCCTGGCACGCTGATGTCCTGCGGGAGAGGGAAATAGAATATAAAGAAGGATCGTCCGGATTCACAAACTGGCCGGAAGCAAAAAAGAGAATCCGGGACCAATTGAAATGAAGATCCGGATTTTTACCAGGCATTATATATGCCCCATGTGTCAGGACGGTTTGCAGATCCCCATGGCCCATGGAGGCTGAAACAATGTTATTAAAGGAGAAATTAGTGAACTGGCGTGAAATCATCATCGATCCGGAAGTCCTGGCCGGCAAGCCGATTATAAAAGGGACCCGTATTTCCGTAGAGTTCATTGTTGATCTTCTGGGGCGCGGATGGTCCATTGAACGGATTCTAAAGGAATACGATCACCTGAAACGTGATGATATTCAGGCCTGTCTTGCCTGTGCTGGACAGGTACTTAAGTCTGAGCGGGTTTACCTTTTCCCTGAAAAAGGAGCAGCAGGTGCGGATATCAGCCAATGAGAATATTCCGGCTTTGGTTGTGAGTGAACTGATAATGGCCGGGCGAGCACGGCTTCAACTGCACAAACTTGGAACGCCCCCTGACCTGGCCGCCCTGGCCTGCCGGTAATTGCAGCTGACTTTGAATCCTCTGATTTCATCCGCATGCACATGGATGAGGTCATGTGCGCTTGAGCTCTAGCTCAAGTTTATAATAAATTGTTTGCATATCTTTTCGAAAAACGATAAGTTCTGCAAAAAATTTATACGGATGAACGAATGCTGTCCACATTAATATCAAAACTGGAATCTGAAGGCCGCTATTATTTTTCATTTAAGGAGGTGCAGCACTGGTCAAACCTGTCCTCACAGGCTCTGCGATCCGCCCTTCACCGGCTTAAAAGGAAAAAAAATATAGCCATGCCCATGCGCGGATTTTACGTTATACTTCCGCCTGAATACCGGTCAAGGGGGTGTCTGCCGGCCGAGCAATTCGTACCGGGCATGATGCAGTATCAGGACCAGACATACTATGCCGGCCTTCTTACTGCTGCTGCCTACTACGGAGCTTCCCATCAACGGCCTCAGGTTTTTCAGGTTGTTGTGACCAAACCGCGGAGGAAAATTACCTGCGGGGCTGTAGCTGTAGAGTTTATTGTCAGGAAAAACGCGCATGAGATACCTGTGCAGGAGAGGAATACTCGTTCTGGATTTCTGCGGGTATCTACCCCTGAAGCAACTGCTTTTGACTTGGTCGGCCATGCAAAAAAATGCGGTGGCCTGGATAACGTGGCAACTTTGCTCGGAGAATTGTCTGCAAGCCTTAATGCAGAAAAACTGCTGGCAACAGCAAAGCTGTCACCTGTATCCTGGCTGCAGCGACTGGGATATCTGCTGGATCTGGTTGGAGATTCAGACTTAAGCGGCCCTCTTGCCAGGCTGGTTGCTGAAAAGGAACCTGTTAATGCCTGTCTTTTGCCTTCATCCCGGACTACTGGCGCAAAAATCAATAGTCGCTGGAGGCTTTTGGTCAATACCGTGGTGGAGACTGAGAGTTGATACCCCAGGCTTATATTGCCGAGTGGCAGCGCTACGCTCCCTGGCCGGACAACAGCATGATCGAACAGGATCTGGTTATCACCAGAGCGCTGGTAGAGATATTCAACCATCCTGCTCTTGCAGATAATCTGGCTTTTCGGGGAGGTACGGCTTTGTATAAGCTTCATCTTCCTGCTGTTCGATACTCTGAAGACATTGATCTGGTCCAGGTCGAGGCAGGCCCAATAGGCGGGCTGATGGACGGAGTCAGAGACGCGCTTTCTCCCTGGCTTGGGATGCCTGTATGGAAACAGACCCAGGGGCGGGTAACTTTTAAATATCGTTTCATTTCAGAAGACGATGTTCCGCTGAACCTGAAAGTGGAAATAAATTCCAGAGAACATTTTTCAGTGTATGGGTTCTGCAAACGGCCTTTGCTTCTTGAATCTTCCTGGCATAAAGGAGCATCAGAAATATTAACTTATGAACTGGCAGGTTCGCAGAAATATTGATCGTTTCCCTGATGATTTCATGTTTGAGTTGACCAGTGAAGAAGAAAAAAACTTGAGGTGCCAGATTGGCACCTCAAGC
>PWSL01000021.1 GCA_003563255.1 Desulfonatronospira sp.
AGATCAAAGGCAACCAGTTTTGCGAATTAAAGATTTCAGTAACGAAAAAATGTTGTGGCGGGGACTGTCCCAATTGGGATAAGAGCACTGCTTTATCTTGGGTTGCGGGCACAGCCCGCTTAGACTTTTTAAGAAGCGGCTGGTGCCGCAAGAACTAAGCGTTCCCAGGCTGGAGCCTGGGAACGAGAAGAGGTCGGCAAAAGTGCCTGTCCCCGGTGACCGAGGCGATAATTTACACATGTGTCGCTGTAGTGTTACCAGATTCCGGAAGAAATATTGGCAAGGAAGTTGCTTTTTTAATTTCAAACGCCAGGGCATGGGTAAAATTTTCCACCCTACAAAAGGAGCCGTCATGAAAATCAATTCCCAATACCAGAACCAGATAAACCAAACCCAGGAAAACACCCAGAAAAAGAAGACCAGTTATGAGTTTTCCAGGATGCTGGACAAGGAACTTGCTAAAAGCGCCGAACATAAGCAGGGAGAAAAGGCCTCAAATACCGTCAGGACCGATATGCTGCATCCCGGACAACTCCTGGGTAGTTCTCTTTTAACCGAACAAAAGCAGGAACTTTCTTTTATGCACCAGATGGATGATCTTCTAAACAAATGGGAAAATTATGCCGCCGAAATGCAGTCCCCTGACTCCAGTTTAAAACAGATATACAGTCACCTGGAAAACATCCTGGCAGGCGTGCGTGAAATGAAGGACTCTCAGAACTTTGAAAACCAGCGCCCCGAAATCAAGTCTCTGGTACAGGAACTTGAAGTAATGGCCGCCACTGAAGTGGTCAAGATCAACCGGGGAGATTACTTCGCTTAGCCTGAGTCGGCCCGGTGCAGGGATTTATTCGCCATAAGGCTATATTCCGGACCCCGGGGGGTTAGTCTGCTCTGCCACAGACTGACCCGCTCCGCTTTAAACACGGGCCAATCAATGGTTTCCACGTAATTTGCAAACTCTTTCCAGGGATCTGAAGCAACAAAATTCTTTATCCTGGCCAAAGTAAGATGGGCGTTGAAAGCCCTTTTATCAGGTTCAAAACCAAAACCTTCAAGCTCGGTTTCCAGGTTGCGGGCCAAGTGTATTAGTTTTTGCACCTCTCCGGCAACTCCCAGCCAGGCGACTCTGTAGCGCCCCCTGTCACCGAAATATCCGCTCTTACCGCCCTGAAGTGTGAAATCATCGCATTCAACCCTGTTCAGGCATGATTTCAGCTGCGGCAGAAGATCGTCCTGTACCTCACCCAGAAACCTGAGGGTAATATGCCAGTTGCCGGGTTTGGTCCAGGTCAGCCTTGAACTGAACCTGCCCTTCCATTCCATTCGGGTCTGTTCGAGCAGCTGCTGGTACTCATCAGGCAGGGAAATTCCAAAAAAAAGTCGCATATATATCCTTTCAATATCTGTTCAGCTCACCTGGCTCCTGTGACTGCAAAAAGGACTTTTTGCAGTCGAGACCTGTGACAGGGTCTAAGGAGTAACCAGATACTGCTAAATATTTTTCTCAAGATGATCAACCAGGCCTTGCAAAGCCAGTCCCGCAGACTGCTTTTTCACCTCCTCCCTGTTGCCTTGCAAAAACTTTTTTTCCCACCAAATCGTATCTGAAACGTACCACCCCAAAAACACAGTGCCCACGGGCTTATCTGGTGTGTCGCCCCCAGGGCCGGCTATCCCGGAAACGGCCAGGGCCGCACCGGCCCCGGTCAGCCTGGCTGCTCCCAGAGCCATGGCCTCGACGCAAGCTGCACTCACCGCTCCATGATTATCCAGTATCTCTTGTTTCACATTCAAAATACCTGTTTTCAATGCATTGCTGTAAGCCACCACCCCACCCAGATACCAGTCAGAACTACCGGGCTCATTGGTTATGAGATGCCCTATGAGCCCTCCGGTGCAGGACTCGGCAGTGACCAGCATAAGACTGTTTTTTTTCAATACGGCCGCAGTCTGGCTCATATCTGGTATAAAAAAGGACATTCGGCTCCGCCTTTATCACTACAGCGACACTGCAACCATTCAAAGGATGCCGAAACCGGCCCGGGGACAGTCCCCAGGCCTGGTGCCGGTAATTACCACAGAGAATCCCCTGAATGGTTACGCGACACTTTATTTAAACTGGAAAGGGGCTGGCTCACCGCACTTATTTTGCTTACAGAAGACTGACGGATATTAAAAATAAGTGCGGGGTACCTGTCCCCGATGGCCGAAGCGATAATTTACATAAAGTGTCGCTGTAGTGTTATCAATTCAACAAAAAATTAGTGACCACGATCCATCCGGTATACATCTGGTAAAGTGCAACTCCCAGCAGGAGCACATTATTACCTGCGTGTACCAGGGGGAGGCCCTTTCTTTTCTTTTTATGCCGGTCCATGTAAGTACCACTGACATAAGCTATCAACATGAGCGGTGTCATGACCATGGCTCCCTGGTTGTGATCTGCGAAAATACCCATAGTTCCCAGTTCCTGGTTAACGGCGATTTTTCCCATCACCAACCCCAGGAGCCAGCCAATAATCACAAGCCTGCCGTAAAAAACGTGACTTTTCCAGTCAAAAGGCACCCTGTGTCCCAGGTGGGCGCTTCTAAATCTTTGCAGGCCAAGATAAAACACATAAAACGCACCAATGGTCACCAGGGCCTGAAAAACGGGGTGAATCCAAAGCATATAATCCTCCTGACGTAACAGTATCCGGTTATTTATGAATGGGCAAGAAAAATCTGTGCCTGCACTCCAGGACCTGGATTAACAATAACCATTCAGGGGAGCAAAAACCGGCCAGGGGACAGTCCCCGCGACACTATTCCTGAACAAATAAAAATAATTCATGCGCGAAATTTTGTGAATCTGCACAATCATTACAT
>PWSL01000313.1 GCA_003563255.1 Desulfonatronospira sp.
AACTTATAAAACTTTTCAACCTGTCGAAATTGGGGACAGGCACCCCCGCACTTATTTTTCTGAAGGATGATTGACAGGTTTTAAAAATAAGTGCGGGGAGAGCCAGTCCCCAGAGGTTAATAAATAAGTTTCGCTGTAGTGCTAATTATTTATTTTTATTAGTTTTTTGGCAAATCAATATGTTTTTCGGGCCAGACCAGATATCTATTCAAACTTATTGACTTTATAATTTTGAACCAGTAAAGAAGAACCAGGAACTTTTTACTCTCAAGTTTAATATATCGTAACAGTTTAGCCCTTCTTTTTTTAGGGAAGCAGGGGACAGGCACCCCAGCCCTTGTTTCTCGCTGATGTACAAAAACATACTTCATCAAACAAGGGCTGGGAGAGCCAGTCCCCGTGCAATATGCACATGGCTAAACTGTTACAATATATCTGTTTAGCGCATTTAAGGAAAGCAGAAGACAGGCAGCTCCGGGACCCACCTGAGCATCATTTTATGCTCAAAAAAACCCATTTTTGGGCACTAGTGGGTCCCGGAAGAGCCAGTCCCCATGCCACATGCAAAGCGCTTAACAGATACAGTTTAATGGTAACCATTCAGGGGGATGCCGAAACCGGCCTGGGGACAGTCCCCGCGACACCTTTTCTGCACAAATAAATAAATACAGACGCGAAGTTTTGTGAAATGGTTACGTTTAATGAAGGAGTGATTTTTTTATGCTTATTGAAAAGATCAAATCAGAAGGTCTGTCACATCTTTCATATCTGATTATAGAAGGAGGTTATGGCGCAGTTGTAGATCCCAGGCGGGACTGCCGGATTTATATGGATATGGCTTATGAGAAAGGGGCGCAGATTAAATACATTTTTGAGACCCACCGCAATGAAGACTATGTTATCGGATCAGTTGAACTTTCACACATGACCGGAGCACAGATTTATCACGGTGCTGAACTACCTTTTGCATACGGAAACACAGCATCTGATGGAGATGTCTTCGAGTTTGGCCAGGTCCGCCTGAAGGTTATGAAAACTCCCGGCCATACTTTTGAAAGCATCTCCCTGGTGCTTTATGATAAAGCTTTTAGCCCGGATCCCATAGGTATATTTACCGGCGATGCTCTTTTTATTGGAGATGTCGGCCGTACTGATTTTTTTCCAGACCGCAAAGAGGAATCGGCTGGTCTTTTATATGATAGTATCTTTAATAAAATACTGCCCCTTGGAGATCAGGTTTTGCTTTACCCGGGTCATGGTGCAGGATCTGTGTGCGGCTCAGGCATGGCTGACAGAGAATTTTCAACTCTTGGATTTGAAAAACGCAATAATAACTCCCTGCAATTCAAAAACAAAGAAGAGTTTGTGCGTTTCAAGACACAGGAGAAGCACAGCCTGCCGCCCTATTTTTCCAGAATTGAGGATTACAACTTAAACGGCCCTCCGGCATTAGAACCTCTGTATCCCCCAAAACCCATGCCTGCCGACCATTTTGAAGAGGCCATGCAAAAAGGCATGCTTGTGGTGGACACCAGAAGTCCTGAGGCTTTTGCAGGAGCCTACATACCTGGAAGCCTGGCCATTCCCCTGCATATGCTGCCGGCCTATGCCGGGTGGTTCCTCCCTTATGATACAGACCTGGGACTTATTGTAGAATCATACCAGGATCTGGATACAGCTCAGCGCTACCTGGCCCGCATAGGTTATGACCGGGTCATGGGTTTTCTGGAAAAAGGACTGCACGAATGGGCAATCCGGGGTAAATTCTATGAAACTATACCGGCTGTTCATGCAGGTGAGCTGCAAAGACGCATCAGGGATAAACAGGATTTTACCATCCTGGACGTAAGGACCAGAGAAGAATTCGCCAAAGGTCATCTGCCAGGTGCTCAGCATATCTATCTGGGGCACATGCCTGAAAGTCTGAATGACATAGGCTCTTCACGCCCTGTCACCACTTTTTGCGGCAGCGGCCAGCGTGCCATAATAGCCGCATCAATCCTGAAGAAAAATGGTTTCAAAGACGTAGAAGACTGTCTGGGTTCGGTGCAGGCCTGTTCCAGAGGGGTCTGCGAACTGGTCCGGGAATAATTTAATGTCAATAAAGTGTCGCTGTAGCGCTAAACAGATACATTAAATGTAACCATTCAGGATGCATCTGCAAAAAGTCGGGGAATGAAAAATTCAGAAATCAACAATCTACATAACTCTTTGATTTTACTGACCTCTGATCTCTGACGTCTGTGACTGCAAAAATGACTTTTTGCAGTCACATCATTCAGGGGCAGGTACCGGCCCCTGGCCTGGTGCCATTAGTCCCCACTGAGGACCATCTGAATGGTTACCATTAAATCAATAATAAATGTCAGGAGGTTTGACATGAGTGAAACTAGAAATGCTGTGGTCCAGAAACTAAAGGCCAAACTTGATGAATGGAACGCTGAAATAGATCGTCTAAACGCCAAGGCTGAACAGACTGAGGCCGAAGCAAAAATGGAATACCTGCAGCAGGTGGAGGAACTGAAAAAATACCGTGACGAGGCCCAACAGAAAATGGAGATGCTTCAGGAAGCCGGAGAAGGAGCCTGGGAAGACATGAAATCTGGCGTGGAGATGGCTGTTGAATCCATGGCTCAGGCAATAAAGTCCGCCCGCGAGCGTTTCAAGTAGCAGCCAGTGCACAAAACCTGAAAAAAACCTGCCCTCGGGAAACCCTCAGGAGCCTCCATTGAGAACCCCCTGAATGGTTTGCTCTTGTTCCCAGGCTCCAGCCTGGGGACATCACTTTTTTGTGGCTCCAGCCACATTTTGAAGAAGCGGCTGGAGCCGCAAGAACTAAACGTTTCCAGGCTGGAGCCTGGGAACGAG
>PWSL01000101.1 GCA_003563255.1 Desulfonatronospira sp.
CACACAGATTGACACAGATAAAAGAGATTGAAGAAGCATGTTTTTTCCTTGCGGGAATAAGAACCCGCAAGGAAAAGGCATCAGCCGCTTGCGCGGCGGGGGAGCACCTAAGCTTAGTGTCTAAAAATGAAACAGTCCCAGTGCCAAGTGCTGAACCCCCGTCATGGCTCAAATTTTTCTTGTTTTTTATGACAGGGTTTTAGGAGTAAGTCACTAAAGTCTCAGATTGCCTGCGGCCAGATCTTCCAGTCCCGAGATATCCAGAAGGGTTACCTTCTTGCCTGCTGTTTCAATGTATTCCTCTTCGTTCATTTTGCGTATCACCCGGGACAGAGTTTCGGGGATGGTGCCCAGAAAGCCGGCCAGCTGGGATTTGTTCAGATCCAGGTCGAATTGATCTTTTCCCAGGTTTTCCCTGATGAGCAACAGATGTGTGGCCAGCCTGGCGGGTACCTCCTTGAGGCTCAGTTCTTCCACCTTGCCCACCATGTTCCTCAAGCGCATGGATAAAAGGCCCAGCAGATTCAGGCCCAGGTCAGGGTTTTCGCTGATAAGGCGTCTGAACTGTTTGCGGGGGAAAAAGAGAAGATTGGTATCCTCAAGACACAGGGCACTGGCAGGAAAGTTTCTGCCTGCAAAAACGGCAACTTCGGCAAAGACCTCCCCGGGACCGAAGATGTGCAGAATATGCTCCTTGCCCAGGGGGGAGGATTTGTAGATTTTTACTTTGCCCTGGACTATCCCGTAAAATCCCTCACCGGGATCGTTTTCCTGGAAAATCATCTGGTTGGCCTTGAAATGCCTGGTGCCGGTAATGGCAGAAAGGGCCTTTTGATGCTCCGGTTCCAGGGAAGCAAAGACCGGAAATATGTGCAGGTCATGGGACATTTACTGGTTCTCCTGAACGATTACATGCTCCCTGAGCGGATCGGCATATTTTGAGGCAAAAAATTCTTGTCTGTTGTTTTGACTTAAGTCAAGGCATAAAAAGTAATGAAGCTTATTTTGACTTTCAAGTCAACAAGTTTAAAAAGGATGTATACTCGACTGTCTGTGCAAGACAGCAGGAAGTCGCAGGAAAAACGATTGATTCAGGACGGCATATGCTGTAAAACAGTAACCTAAAATAGGAGGTATTTATGAAAGTCATGAATATATTTGAGGAAGGAACGTTCAGCGACAAGGCCATGAAGAAAAACCTGGTACACGACAGCCCGTATTTCAGAATTATCAACTTCAATTTCAGGGCCGGGCAGGAGCTGCCCATACATTCCCATGAACTTGAAGGCGAACTAAGCATTCAGGTGCTGGAGGGTGAAGGCGAGTACCTGGCAAAGGACAGAACCCTTCCGGCCAGAGCCGGAGATATACTGGTCTGTGCCATCGAGGAGCCCCACGGTATTCGGGCTGTGACGGATATGCGGGTTTTGGTGACCATTGCTCCTCCGATCTGATTCCGGATTGCTTTCAGGGTGGCGATATAACAGCCAAAACCCAATACCAGATTCAGGATCTTAAAACAAAGAAAGGAGGTGAGTGTATTAGAGTTCAGATTCAGGAGAGGATTAGCAATCCATTATATTTTAACCTAAGGAGGGGGCCATGACCGAAAAAACTAACCGACAACATGGAGCAAGTAAAGCCACGGTGCTTGCTGCCCTGCTGGTCGGTGTGGCTTTAACCCTGGTAGCCGGATTCACCTTCAGCCATACTGATCAGGCGCAGTTCTGCGGCAGTTGTCATGTTATGTATGAGCCTGTGCGCACCCATCAGCAGTCCCCGCACGCCAAGCTGGACTGCAATGAGTGCCATGCTCCGCATTCCGCCATGCCCAAGGCGGTGTTCAAAGCCTGGGCCGGGACCAAGGATATTTACAAGAATACATTCGGGGAGGTCGGGGATATCATCCGGCCATCCGACAGAACCAGGGATGTGGTCAACAGGAACTGCATGAACTGTCATTCCATGACCGGGCTCAATGTGGACGCGGATGTGGCCAAGGACCGGTGTACGGATTGTCACCGTCAGGTACCGCATTTGAGGAGCACTCCCGTAGCCGACAGGAGGGTGGCTGATGAATAAGAAGTATTTTATCTGGATCTTGGCAGGGTTGTTTGTTTTTATTTTTTCAGGATGCAGCGAAATTCCTGAAGCAGAAACCCCCAGTTATGAAACGGATCTAACCGAGGAAGAGGCCGAGAGAAACAGTGCTTTTGAAGACTATTTTCCTCTTCAGTATGCAACATATCAGCAGCTCAAGGCCGAGAATTTTGACCACGGGGACGGGCAGATGACCGAATATGGCGGATCTGTTGCCCATGAAAAACATCTGTGCGGCGATCTTCCCCAAGCCTACAAGTACTGTCAGCCATATCTCAAGAACCTGTGGCTGGGTTACCCTTTCAGCTACGAGTATAACCGGGCCAGGGGACATGCCAATGCCATATACGATCTCCTGGATATCGACCGTATCAACCGCTACAGCGAACAAGCCGGACTGCCGGCAACCTGCTATAACTGCAAAAGCAACAAGATGCCCGGATACATCGATGAATACGGAGATGACTTCTGGGCCATGGAGTTCCACGATTTCCGCGAGGATCACGATCTGGAGGACCATGCCATCGGCTGCAACACCTGTCATGATCCCCAGGACATGAGCCTGCGCATTGTCAGCGTTCCCCTGACCGAAGCCCTGGAAAGACAGGGTGAGGACTGGAGGGATGCTTCCCGCAACGAAATGCGCTCTCTGGTCTGTGCCCAGTGCCATGTGGAGTATTACTTTCAGCACGAAGAATTCGGAGCCCCGGCAAAGCCTGTTTTTCCCTGGGATAAGGGCAAGAATCCAGAGGATATGTATGAATA
>PWSL01000446.1 GCA_003563255.1 Desulfonatronospira sp.
CCGCGAGCGCGGGCTTTTGGACACAGCCTCGGGATAGCCGCCCTGGATGATCATTTCAGCCAGGGCGGCCCTGTCCAGAGCCGGAGACATAACCGGTTCAAATTCTCCCTGGATGAGCTGGGAGATTATGTTTCGACCACCGGCCTGCAGTTCCATCCAGGACAGAGGGTAAAGTTCGACCCTGGCCATGTGTCCGGGCAGAGCCTCCTGCACTCTGGCCGATCTGAAGACGTCCGCTGATCCGGTCAGCAGGAAAATGCCCTTCTGACCTGCCGCAGCATCCGAAACCATCTTGATGGCACTGACCAGTTCCGGAGCCTGCTGGAACTCGTCCAGGACCATCGGCCTGGGCAGGGCGGTCAGCAACCCCTGAGGGTCGCTTCGGGCCGAGGCCAGAAGTCCGGCGTCATCCAGAGTGAAATATTCCATGCCGATTTCCCGGGCGACGGCCCTGGCAATGGTGCTTTTCCCGGCCTGCCGCGGTCCGGTGAGATAAACAATGCGAAAATCGCCCAGCAGCTCGGTCAACCGGCCTTTGAGGTGACGCTCTATGTACATCCGGGGCCTCCTGGTCAGAGATTATGGAGTAAATATAATCCGAATTATTGCAACACATAATCCGAGTTTTTCAGAACAATAATCCGGCTTATTCAAGTCCATATTCCGATAATTACAGGGCGATTCAACAGGTGTCAATGCTGAAGAAAGCTTATCATACCTGGATTTTTCCTGATCATTGACGCAATACATACCAGACTTGGAGTTAGCTGTAGCCGGGGCAAGCTCTGAGTCCTTCTTTTCAGAAATAAAACGCTGCACTTCTTACTTGGTTATCTCATCCATATGTCTGTGCCCCTGCATTGGAAGACCCAAAAGTTTTGAGCAATAATTCTCCAAAAAAAATTCTTAAATGACCACTTTCGTCATACCTGCCTGATATGCTCACTCCAAGTCAGGAAAAGCCAGCATTTTTTCTCACTGGATAAATGCTGTTAGGGTAATCAGTACCCCGGAACCTGAGCATTTATGATTTTAAAAATCAGTAATTGGAGCGTTATTACAGACCTATCGACACTACGGCAGAGGAGTGTTTTTATGCTCGATTATATCCGGGGGCTTTGCAGGCTGAGAAGAATCAGGTTTAATATCAAGGAATGTAAGGATGAGTATTGCCTGCTAAGTGTTCTGTCTGCATTTCTAAAGGCTGAAGGCAAAGAATTGCGCAGCCTGGATACTGGGCAGACTGTATTCCCTTTGCCCATGGCCAAAAGACGGATTGTCTCAAGGCTGCCCCAGTTCAGCGAAGCTATCCACCAGCAGATAATGGTAATCAGAGCAGAGCACGAGGCAAAGCTTTCCAGGGAGAGGGTAATAAGTAAAAAGCACCAGGACTGGCCTTATAGAGTAGAATTTGATGAGTCGGTTCTTGACCGGAAAGGGGCTTTTTTGGAATACAACCATGCCCTTATCCTGACTTGTCCGGGAAAAATACCCGGCATAGACCGGGATTAATGATTGTTGTTGATCAATGGTTAACCTGACGTATCGTATTTGTTAATTGCTTTTTTCATTTCAGACATGATTTCCTGCCTCATTTCATCAGGCTTGACCACCCTGGCAGTACCCCCAAAACCCAGCAGCCACCTTTTAACATCAAACCAGCCGGAGGTGGTCATTTTCAGGGTAACACTGCCGTCAGGATTGTCTTCAATCTTCTGGTTTGGCGAAAACTGTCTTTCCTTGATGTACTTGGCCTGGCCCGGAGAAAAGACAACTTCCAGCTCAATGGGATCATCATAAACCATGTCGAAGGCCAGGGACAGCTTTTCTTCAGGATCAAAGTCCTCAGGGTATTCAAATACCTCCCTGGTCTGTTCAAGCTTTTCAATACGCTCAACCGCCAGGATCCTTATATCGCTGTAGCGTGGCACTTGTACGAACAGATAAAGACCTCCATTGCTTTCAAAAAAATGCAGAGGATCTATCTTGAAATTTTTGGTTTCCTCGCTGGAAAATGAGAAGTAGCTCACCAGGCAGGTATTATTCCTGATCATGGCCATGGTCAGGGTATCAATAATCTCTTCCTTGCCGGTGTAGTCTTTGGTCAGCTTCCTGGGGGATATAAACAAAGACTTAAGCCGGGTGACTTGTTCCTGAAATTTTTCAGGGACATATTGCGACATCCTTTTGAAGGCATCGTTGATATGTGTTTCAATATCAGTGCCTGAATAAATCCTGGACTCAGCCCTGAGCAGGTACAAAGCTATGATTTCCTTGATATCAAAGCGAATGTCAGGCAGGTTGATGTTGGGCATTTTAAACACATAGTCAGCATCGAGTTTCCATGATTTTTCCCTTCCAGGTCGATCATTATCGTCATAAATGGGAAAATTGAGCGCCTGAATGTTATCTAGCAGTCGGTAAACACTCCTTGAGGTTATTCCAAGTTTACTGGACAATTGTTTAATAGTGGCTCCCTGAGGCCTGGCAATCAAGTCCAGAGCTTTAAACAGATTAATGGTGTTTCTGCCGCGCATGGTTTCTCCTTGGGGTTATATTACCGGAAAGGGGATGCCTCTTAAGTAAATGCCCCCGGGGCCACCCGGGTGGGGCTTTTTAGACTAGAATTGTATTGGCAATCAATTCAGGTACTTAATAATTTCAGTATATTAGCCCTTGTTCCCAGGCTCCAGCCTGGGAACACCTCTTTTTTTGTGGCTCCAGCCACATTTTAAGAAGCGGCTGGAGCCGCAAGAACTAAACGCCCCCAGGCTGGAGCCTGGGAACGATTGGTGGATGTGCCAATTGTAAACTTTGGAAAATTTAGGCTTGATATGACTTGATGTTTGTGCTTTTGTGA
>PWSL01000178.1 GCA_003563255.1 Desulfonatronospira sp.
ATCCGGGGGCTTTGCAGGCTGAGAAGAATCAGGTTTAATATCAAGGAATGTAAGGATGAGTATTGCCTGCTAAGTGTTCTGTCAGCATTTCTAAAGGCTGAGGGCAAAGAAGTGCGCAGCCTGGATACTGGGCAGGCTGTGCTCCCTTTGCCCATGGCCAAAAGAGGGATTGTCTCAAGGCTGCCCCAGTTCAGCGAAGCTATCCACCAGCAGATAATGGTAATCAGAGCAGAGCACGAGGCAAAACTTTCCAGGGAGAGGGTGATAAGTAAAAAACACCAGGACAGGCCTGATAAAGTAGAATTTGATGAGTCGGTTCTTGCCCAGAAAGGGGCTTTTTTGGAATACAACCATGCCCTTATCCTGACTTGTCCAGGGAAAATACCCGGAATGGACCGGGAATAATAAGTCTTGAAATGATGGAACTTGAAATTGATGTTCACAGATATATACGCCCCAGGGGATGGACCGGTATTTCCGCTGGAATGCTCCGTAGCAGGGAATGTTTGCGGGGATTAATTAAGACAGGAAAGCTGCCAGGACATATGCGATACCCTGAATCATTGTTTGTGGTTATGAAATATGCTTTTTTTGATGAGGAAGGTAAAGTGGGCTGGCTGCGAGGTGTCGTTAGAGTGGATGGACTTCAAGTTTGAGCTTTGAAAAAAGTTATGCTTTGAAATACTAAGAAAAGCAGGAATCTTATCTTCTTATTGATCTGCAAGGAAATCCTGAATGGACATAGCGTATTCTGGTGCCAGTTCGCTTGACCTATGATTGATGGTACCACATTGTATGAAAATCACGACGATATGGTTAGCCACTTTCACGACGTTTAGCAGACCATCGAAAATCCGCAGTTCACCTCTCGTGGCAATTGGAGGACGCTCAAAGCCGTCTGTATCTGGCAAAAGCAAGATGGCTGGTTGTCGTCTGGCGTCTACCGGGAATTGTCCAGGACAGATGTGTTCGTCATCATAGGCTATATTCTGCAGGCCAAACCTAACAAGGGCGAATGAATTTCAAAAAAAGATATACGCTCTGAGAGAAGGAGGTGTCTATGCCAACAGAGATTTTACTTGAATGGAAAGGTCCTCACTCTTTGCTGACAGATGATACACGGGAGTATTTTTTGCCACCAGAGTATCCTGGAGTATATCTTTGGTGTGTTGGTAAACAGGATTCTTTTCTTATATCTTATGTAGGTAGAGCGAGTAACCTGCAAAAACGAATGTATGAACATATCTTTTGGATGCTTGGTGGAAGATATGACTTATATGGAGACGATCACTTTCTTGAAGGCGCCCCTCCCAAGTCAGAATATATACCCAGCTTCAAAAACTTGCTAACAGACTTTGTTAAAGATTTTTCTAACCGGTCTTCTCTAGCATATCGTAATCTTACGCTATACACATATTTTTGGGCGACTATAAGAAAGGATTGGCGTACTCAAATAGCTGTAGAATCGGCTATTATTGAACAAAGCAAAAAACTGAACCAACCACTGCAAAATGATAGATTGAGTTTGAGGCCTGAAAATAGCCCTCATCTTTTGATACGTTCACATTTTGAGTCAAACACGTTTCCTGGTGCCCTTTCGAAATCAATTTATTATGGTTTTGGTGTTGAAACCACATGACTGCACCTAGATATAATTACTATAACCATTCAAAAAGGCATATAATAGACCAGGTTGAGCAAAGGTTGTTTTTATCAGACCGGCAGAGCTTGGGTTGACTAGTGTGATTGATTCGGTATATAGCTAGGTTACAAAAATTAGATTTCTACTTTCACATGCTTCCTCAGAGCTCTTCTCTCTGACGAAAAAGGACCGGATATATAGCAGATAAAAGAGTATGTCATGGCTGACCTTCAGGAAATCATTCACAAAGTAACCGCCATCAAATCCAGATTGCAGGAAGAATACAAAATCAATGCAATCGGGATATTCGGCTCGGTTCTCAGGGGCGAGAGCAAGGATACCAGCGATGTCGATTTCCTTGTAGAGCTGGACCTGGAGGCGGATCTTCTGGATATGATCGGTTTATCCCAGTTTCTTGAAGAATATCTTCAGTGCAGGGTGGATGTGGTTCCTCGCAGCGCCTTGCGCCCTGAGTTGCGCCAGCGGATCCTGGAGGAGGTCAAGTTCCTGTGAGGGATCAGTCGCTGTATATCAGGGATATAATAACAGCCATTGAAAGTATTGAGGCCTTTATAGCGGATATGGATTATCAATCTTTTCTACATGATGACAAGACCCAAAGCGCTGTTATCCGCAAGTTGGAAATAATTGGAGAAGCGGTCAAGCAACTGCCCACTGAATTTCTGGAAAACTATCCTCATATTCCCTGGAAACAAATTGCGGGCATGCGTGATAAGTTGATCCATTTTTATTTTGGCGTGGACACAAATCTGATTTGGCGCACAATAAGAACAAGGCTTCCAGAACTTAAAAAGACTCTGCAAAGTATTTAATGCCGGAGAAGTTGATTAATATCCATCGAAACGACCCTATCAATTTCAGATTTATCCAGGACTTATCAGGACACGGCGGAATAATTTTTGCGGTATCCTTAATGGGTTTCGGTGCTGACTACTGGCCGTTTCCGGCATCCCCTTGAACGCCCGTTCTCATCGATAAAGAGTGGGGATGGAAAAACCTTCAATATCAGTCGCTGGACTCCAGGGATTGTGGCCATTTTAGGCGAAGCAGGATCTGCCGGATCACCTGACTGTTGCATGCTCACGGATGCTTTCGAGGCGCTGTGGTCCGATTCCGTCAATTTCCTTTAGCTCCTCCATGTCGGAAAATGGCCGCCTGGCCGCAATTGCTTTGGCCCTTTCCTCGCCTATATGGGG
>PWSL01000079.1 GCA_003563255.1 Desulfonatronospira sp.
AGGAGGCCCTGGCTCATCTGGGCATCAAGGGCATGACCCTGACCGATGTCAAGGGCTTCGGCCGCCAGATGGGCCACAAGGAAGTATACCGGGGGGCTGAATACGAAGTGGACTTTCTGCCCAAGGTCAAGATAGAGGTCATCCTGGATGACTCAAAGGTGGACCAGGCCGTGGAGGCCGCCATAAAGGCGGCCAGGACAGACAAGGTGGGCGACGGAAAGATATTCGTCTACAGTGTGGAAAACGCCATCCGCATCAGGACCGGCGAATCCGGGGACGCAGCCGTCTGATCCAGACCGCTGCTGTCTGAAGCCCGGGCGGCACCGTCCGGGCTTTTGTCCCTCCAAAAATTTACAGGCCTTTTCCTGCTGTCCCAATACGGATCCGACCCCTCCTTAACGTGGTAAAGGAAAAGGCCTGTAAACCCATACACCCTTACCTGGATCCAGGCCAACTGCGCGCTTTGACCCGTTGTTGATGCACACCGCAGGCATGCAGCCAGACCATCCCCTGGCAGATAATAATTCGATACTCAAGGACACATTTTAGTAGTCAATCAGGCTCATTGAGCCCGGCAACCTCGTCCAGGGGCAGGGAAAAGGCCAGTCCTCCTTTGGGATCGTTCAGGTTGCAGGCTTCGGTGATTTTCTGAATCAGTGCAGATGATTTGCTGCGCTTGACCACAATATAGACCAGCTCTTTCTGAGGCTCCACAGGCACTCCAAGAATGCTTACCTTGGTGCGGTGACTTGAGCCGCGTCCGAAAAAAACCGTCCCCCCGCTGGACCCGAGTTTTTCGGCAATATCCACCACTGTTTCGCTGTGTCCATAATTTACAATGGCCACCACCAGAGAATATCCGCTGTCCGGCATTGAGTTTAACTCCTTGGTTCAGGTGTTTGACTGAAAAGAATGCCGGCTGTCAAAACCGACACTATAGGGGCCAGGGCAATAACGGCCACCAGGCCGAACCCATCCATAAGGGGATCGCGTCCTTCAAGAACCTGGGTCAGAACCATGGCCATGCCCATAACAAAGGTTATGACCACGGGACCAGTGCTGACTGTACATGAGTCAAAAGCTATACCCACAAAAAGTCTGCTGCACAGAAGCATCATGCCCAGAACCAGGATATAGCCGGGCACCAGAATAAACTGCAGAGGGAAACCGGCAATAATCTGTGTGACTCCCAAAGCGGCGAACAAGGCCACTCCAAGACTGATCACGGTCTGCAGCAGCCTGGAGCGGATATGACCGCTTGTTGTCTGGTCCACCTGGGAGCAGAGAATTTTCACCGATGGTTCAGCCCAGGTGATCACCAGTCCCAGGATAAAAGCCAGGGGGACAAGAAGCCATTTAAAAGATTCGTGAGCGCCCAGATGACTGCTCAGAGCTTCTCCAGCCGGAACCAGGCCGACATTCACCCCCTGCATAAAGAGCACCAGGCCGGCCAGTACGAGTACCAGTCCCTTGAACACACGCTTGAGCAGATCGCGCTCGATTCTGAAGAGAAACAGGTGCAGCAGCAGGACAAAAAAGACTATCCCGAGAATACCCCATATATTTTCCAGCAGGACGGAACGGATATCAATCCAGGTCCAGAAATTATTCACTGAAGCAACACCCCCATGAGCATGATGCCCAGAATAGGGCCTATGGCCGCCAGCCCCAGCAAGCCGAAACTGTCGTCAGAACTTTTCCCCAGCACAGAAACAACCCCCAGCCCAAAGGCCAGAATAAAGGGCACAGTCAATGGTCCCGTGGCGATTCCGCCTGCATCAAAGGCCAGAGGGACAAACTCGGCAGGAACAAACAGGGACAAAATCAGTACAAGACCGTATCCAAGGCCGAAGAAAATCTTTAGACCAATTCCCAGAAGAATACGCAGCAGAGCCATGGCTATGAACACGCCTATACTTGCCGCTACTATCAGCACTACCGTCAGGGGACCCGGAGGATAATCACCGGTGGCCGAGTCAACATGCCCTGCCAGAATATGTACCGCCGGGTCAGCAGCATTCATTACCAGCCCAAAGACAAGAGCCAGAGCCAGAAAAAGAGCTGTGGACACGTACTGTGGCAACATGGAGCCTATGGCCCTGCCCAGAGGTATGACTGCGTGATTTACCCCGTTCAGAAAAAGATAAAGCCCGAGTACCACCATGACAGCACCGGCAGCCAGGTCCATGGAGCCATCCAGGCTCAGAAAACCCAGGAAAGCCTCAAGAACAGCCAGAACAGCCAGGACCGGAAGCACGGTTTTCAGTGTTGACCACAGGGAAATGGACGATGAACTCATTATTTACTCTATTTAGACCCGGCAAAAAATTATATACTGTCATAACACTACAGCGAAACTTATTAAACTTTTCAATCTGTCGAAATTGGGGGCAGGCACCCCGCACTTATTTTTGTTAAAGGATCTTGGTTTTATTGAAAAAAATAAGTGCGGGGAGAGCCAGCCCCCGGAGGTCAATAAATAAGTTTCGCTGTAGTGATAAGTTCAAAACTTTAATTATTATCATGTCAAATTCTCTGCCACAATGCAAGCTTGGTCGTACTCTTTACCTGTCCCCTCATCAGCAAAAAACATTGAAATCAAAAGTCGCTTGAGATAAGATAAAGTATATGGCAAACGATTTAAAAGAAGGACTCATTGAAGTTGTCCAGGCTGTGCTGCCCATTACCGGGGTAGTCATCCTGCTGCAGATCTTCCTTATCACCATGCCCTGGGAGGAGTTTGCCCGCTTCCTCATCGGTGTGCTTTTTGTCATGTCCGGTCTTCTGTTTTTCCTGCAGGGAGTCAAGATCGGGCTTCTGCCCATGGGCGAGGCCATAGGAGCTGAACTGCCCAAGC
>PWSL01000024.1 GCA_003563255.1 Desulfonatronospira sp.
AACTCCGGGGACTGGCTCTTTTGCCGCCAGTTTATTGAGAGTAGGTGCAAGATATCAACCGGCAAAAGTGCCTGTCCCCAATTGAGACAGTTTATATTATTGTAAAAGTTTCGCTGTAGTGTTAGCGCTTTCAAGGAAAGCAGGGGGCAGGCACCAACGCACTTTTTTTTGTAATGATCTTCACATCAGCTAAAAATAAGTGCGGGGAGAGCCAGTCCACATGCCACATCCAAAGCGCTGACAGATACCATGAAAACGTGTTGACAGATTGCTGATCTCCATTATGGCGAATGCATCATGAAAAAGGAATACTGCGGATTATTCGGAATCCATGATCACCCCGAGGCAGCCAGAATGGCCTATTTTGGACTGTACGCCCTGCAGCACCGGGGCCAGGAAAGTGCTGGCATCGTCACCTGGGACGGCAGCAGGATCCGGGAACAAAAAGGTATGGGACTGGTTGGAGATGTTTTCAGCGAAAAGCACCTGGGGCACCAGCTCAAGGGCAACATTTCCGTGGGGCATTTAAGGTACTCCACCACCGGGGCCTCTCTACTGCGCAATGCCCAGCCCTTTCTGGTCAGGTTCAAGGACATCTCCATGGCCATTTCCCACAACGGCAATCTGGTGAACACCACTGAAATCCGCCAGGAACTGGAGCAACAGGGTTCGATTTTCCAGACCACCATGGACAGCGAAATCATAGTCCACCTCATTTCCAAACATATGAACGGCAACTCCGTGGAAGATGCTCTTAAAATGGCCCTGGGGAAGGTAAAAGGTGCCTATACCCTGCTGATAATGGCCAATGACAAGCTTATAGCCGTTCGTGACCCCAACGGGTTCAGGCCCTTGTCCATCGGCCGTCTTGGGGATTCCTACGTTTTTGCATCCGAAACCTGTGCCTTTGATCTCCTGGAAGCCGAATACCTGCGCTGCGTTCAGCCTGGGGAAATTGTGGTGGTGGAAAATGGCCGACTGAACAGCATGAGTTTTGCGGAAACCACGAAACCCTCTCCCTGTGTTTTTGAATTAATCTATTTTGCCCGTCCGGACTCCATAGTCTTTGATGACGAAGTCTATCATGCCCGCAAGCAAATGGGCCGTGCATTGGCCAGGGAAGCTCCGGTGGAAGCTGACTATGTCATGCCTTTTCCCGACTCCGGAGTATATGCTGCAGTGGGTTATGCCCGGGAATCAGGGATCCCCTTTGAAATGGCCATGATCCGGAATCATTACGTGGGCCGGACTTTTATCCAGCCTTCCCAGGACATGCGTGATTTCGGGGTCCGGGTAAAGCTCAACCCTGCAAGGAGCATGATCAAAGACAAAAAAATTCTGATAGTGGAAGACTCCATTGTCCGGGGTACGACCATCCGCACCAGGGTCAACAAGTTGCGCGAACTTGGAGCCGGGGAAATACATATGCGGGTCAGCTGCCCGCCCATCAGACATCCCTGCTACTATGGCATTGATTTTTCTTCCAGGGGTGAACTAATAGCGGCCAACCACAGCTTGGATGACATAGCAAGTTTTATTGGACTGGATTCCCTGCACTACCTGAGCATTGAAGGTCTTCTGTCCTCTCTTAACCAGCATAGATCATTTTGCCTGGCCTGCTTCACAGGAAATTATCCGGTCGCCCCTTCACCCAATTGTGATAAACTTTGCCTGGAATGGTAAAAACAAGGCAATGTAATTGTGACTTACAGCAGAAAGCATACCCTCTTGAGAGCAAATCCTGAATCCGTGAAGTATATCCATTTAGACTTATGTCCTTCCAGGATCCGGGGTTTGACAAAATGGCCGCAAACTGTCTGAGCGACTTAGGCAGACTTAATCAAAATCCTTTAACCATCTGATTTAATTTATATAAACTTTGGAATGTCCTGCAGTATATTAGATCAGGCAAGGCCGGGATTTTGATTTAGTCTGCCTTGGAGTGAGTCTTTGCGGCCTTTTTGACAAATTCCGGATCCTGTTTGCACGGATTCAGAGTAAATAATAAAAGGTATCAGTTTTATAAACAAATATGCCTAACAACAACGACTGGCTCAATAAGGCCCGACAGGTACTGGATATAGAGCTGGAAGCCATCAAAGCTGTCCGGGACGACCTTGACGATTCCTTTTCCACAGCCATGCAGGAAATGGCAGCTTGTGCGGGACGCATTGTCCTCACCGGGATAGGCAAGTCGGGTCTCATTGGACGTAAAATGGCAGCCACCTTCAGCAGCACCGGAAGTCCGGCCTTTTTTCTGCATCCAGTGGAAGGGGCCCACGGGGACATGGGCATGCTCAGAAGCGAAGACCTGATTCTGGCCGTCTCCAACAGCGGAGAAACCGAAGAAGTTAATTCCATCCTGCAGAGCATCAGATCCCTGGGAATTAGAATTATTGCCCTGACCGCTGATACGGGTTCCACCCTGGCCCGTCTCTCGGACGTAGTTGTCAGAGTCAGGGTCCCCCGGGAGGCATGCTCCCTGGGACTGGCACCCACCAGCAGCACTACCGCCGTTTTGGCAGTGGGCGATGCCATGGCCATAGCTCTGATGCAGAGCAAACATTTCGGCAAAAAGGAATTTCAGAAATACCATCCAGGGGGCTTTCTGGGACAAAGACTCAGGCAGGGCATCCACAGGCTGATGCACACCAGCGGCCTTCCCCTGGCCCGGGAAGATGAAAGCCTGGAAAACGCTTTGGAGGTAATGAACCGGTGCGGCTTCGGAGTGGTCTTTATTACTTCAGGAGGAAACAGTCTGGCTGGGGTAATAACCGACGGCGACGTCCGCCGCATGGTCTGCCGCAAGGAATGGCGATTGAGCGACCCGGCAGGCAAGCACATGGTCTCTTCACCGGTGCACGCAAATCCAGGCCAGTCAGCAGCCTCGGTCCTGGACGTCATGGAGGAAAAGGCCATAACCGTACTGCCCATCGTGGACCATGAAAATTACATCAAAGGCCTGGTGCATCTGCATGACCTTTTGGGCAAGGGCAAAGTCAAATTCTCCTCATGACCACACAGGACTACATATGTCTCAGATGCAGCCGGGTCTACCCCACCTGCTGCCGCCTGAAACCCGGCCTGGAAGAATTATGCTTTCCTTTGTCCCGGCAGGAGCAAAAAAACATCCAGAACCATCTGCTGCACTCAGACTTTTTTGTTGAGCAGTCAAACACTGCAAAATTTATTTCCACCATGGGCAGGCTGCTGCCGGACCATTACCAGAAAACCAGATCAATTTTTACACCTGATACTTGTCATTTGCGTCTGAAAACGTTATCAGATGGTAAATGTATATTGCTTCAGGATGACGGCTGCCTCCTGCCACGGCATATGCGGCCCTTTTACTGCCGTCTTTTTCCTTTCTGGTTTTACCGGGGCAGGCTTGGGTATATGGCAAGCCGTGAATGCCTGGCCCAGCAGGAGACCCGTGAAGTAAAAAATCTGCTCAAGCTTTTCAGGGCGGAAGTATCAGCCCTGCAGGCAGATTATTATTCCATGCTCCGGAACCTGGGGCTGAATGACTGATCCTTCAACCTTACACCTGGGTTAATTATCATCAAAAATGAAATACCTGAAAATATTCTCAATATTATTCTTTGTGCTGATCCTTGCAGCCACTGCTGCGGGTATTGGTCTCTACAAGTGGGTGGCTGATGACCTGCCCGATTACAGGACCATTTCCGACTATAACCCGCCACTGGTAACCAAAGTCCTCACCCGGGACGGAGATGTCCTGGGACAGTTTTACCGGGAAAAGCGCTACCTGGTCTCCCTGGATGAGATTGCCCCGGTGGCGGTCAAGGCCTTCCTGGCTTCAGAAGACGCCAGGTTTTACGAACATGAGGGAGTGTCCATGCTGGGCGTGGCCAGGGCCGCAATCCAGAACTTCAAGGCCGGAGAGATTGTACAGGGAGGCAGCACCATCACCCAGCAGGTCATCAAGTCCCTGCTCCTCACCCCGGAGCGCAGCTACACCCGCAAACTCAAGGAAGCCATCCTGGCTTACAGGCTGGAAAACCACCTGACCAAGGATGAAATCCTGACCATCTACATGAACCAGATCTTCCTGGGCTCCAGAGCTTACGGCGTGGAAGCCGCCTCCAGGGAGTACTTCGGCAAGCACGCCCAGGAACTGAACCTGGCCGAGGCAGCTCTCCTGGCGGCCCTGCCCAAGGCCCCGTCCAGGCTCAATCCCTACCGCAATCCCCAGGGGGCAAGACACAGGCAGATGTATGTGCTTTCACGTATGCTTAACCTGGGCTGGATAGATGAAGAAGAATATCAGGAAGCGGTGTCCGAGCCTCTGGAACTGCAGCGCATGCCGGATCCTTCCTGGCAGGTGGGCCCGTACTACCTGGAAGAAGTCCGCCGACGCCTCATCGCCATGTTCGGCGAAGACAAGGTGTATGAGGGTGGGCTGGTGGTCCAGACCCCCACCAGCTTCAAGCACCTTGATGCCGCCCAGAATGCCCTGCGCCGGGGCCTGGAGGACTCTGCCAAAAGAAGAGGCTGGAGAGGCCCCCTGGATAATATTGAGCCGGAAATGCAGCAGGGCTTTCTGATGCAGCAGATCCTGGATCCTGAAGACCTGGCAAAGGGTCAGTGGACTAAAGTCCTGGTAACAGATGTTCAGATTTCTGGAGCTGATGTCCGCTTGGGTGATTTCCAGGGACGTATAGACGTATCCACCATGGAATGGGCCAGAACGCCCGATCCTTCAAGGGCCCCGGAAGAGGTACGGGCAATAAGGGATGCCACGCGAATTCTGGAACCAGGGGACATTGTCTGGGCCTCTTTACAGCAAAAGCCCCAGCCACAAGAAAAAAACGGAGAAGAGGACACCAGGACCGGCATATGGGAACTGGCCCTGGAACAGAAGCCCGAGATTCAGGGGGCTGTTTATTCCATGGACCCCAGGACAGGTGATGTGCTGGCCCTGGCCGGGGGGTATAATTTTCACCAGAGCCATTTCAACCGGGCCACCCAGGCCAGAAGACAGCCCGGATCTGCTTTCAAGCCCATTGTTTACTCTGCTGCTCTGGATAATGGCTACACCTCGGCCTCCATTGTTCTGGATGCCCCGTTTGTCTATGATGATCACCAGACTCTTACCAGTTGGAGACCCAGCAATTTTGAAGGCGTTTTTCACGGCCCAACGCTGATAAGGGATGCCCTGGTCAAATCCAGAAATCTGGTCACCATCCGGGTGGCCCAGAACCTCGGGGTCAATGAACTGATTGACAGATCCAGAAGCCTGGGTATCCAGGAAGAATTTCCCAGTGATCTGACCATAAGCCTCGGTTCAGTCCCCATCACTCTGGAAGACATGTGTCAGGCCTTCAGCGCCTTTGCCAGGGATGGTTCTTATGTAGTCCCCAGGTTGATCATCTCTGTCTCGGACTCCTGGGGTCAACTTATTTATGAAAACAATACACAGCCGGTGGAGGCCATCAGCCACGAGAATGCTTATATCATCACCAACCTGCTGCAGGAAGTGGTCGCCGACGGCACCGGATGGAGGGCCAGGGTCCTGGGCAGGCCTGTAGCAGGCAAAACCGGGACCACCAACCAGCAGAAAGACGCCTGGTATCTGGGCTACTCCCCCTACCTGCTCACCGGGGTTTACGTGGGCTTTGACCATCCCGAGCCCATGGGCAGGTTTGAGACCGGCGCCAGAGCTGCCTCCCCCATCTGGGTCGATTATCGCAAGCAGGTGGAAGACGACTATCCGGTTCAGGACTTCCAGCGTCCTCCTGGAATCGTAACAGCCAGGATAGACGCAGAATCCGGACTGCTGGCTCCTTCTGGCATGGACAATACCATCTTCCTGCCTTTCAAGGCCGGCACAGAGCCCACAAGGAAAAGCGCCAGGGCTGCAACCAGCCGGGAAGACAGCTCCGGTCGCAGCGGATCTACAGAAGAAGACCTTTTGATGCAGATTTATTAAAGTGAACATCCCCTGTACTGGTCTTTTGGCCGTCCCTGCTGGAATTGTCAGGGAGGCAAGCAGCCTTTTCCTGGGACTGTTGAAGATAATGGTCCCCATCATAATCCTGGTCAAGATAATCAACGAACTGCAGCTTTTACCCTACCTGGCGGCTGTACTTGAGCCGTTGATGCATCTCATGGGGCTTCCCGGGAGCATGGGTCTGGTCTGGGCCACGGCCATTCTCAATAATGTCTACAGCGCCATGATAGTCTTTGTCTCCCTGCCGGTCAGTTTTGAGCTCACCGTGGCCCAGGTGACCATATTATCTACCGCCGTTTTAATGGCCCACGCCCTGCCCATAGAACTGCGCATAGCCCAGAAATGCGGTGCCAGAATAGTTTTTCAGGCCCTCTTCAGGATAGGATGCGCCATAATCCTGGGCATTATCCTGAATTTCATTTATGAGTGGGGCGGCTGGCTGCAGGGGGAAAATACCATAGTATGGCGTCCTGACCCGCAGCCCCAGGGGATCTGGGGCTGGGTCACGGCCCAGCTTCGCAACCTGGGTGCAATTTACTTGATCATAATCGGCCTGGTGACTGTCATTCGTTTCCTGGACTACATTCATTTCACCAGGCTTCTGATCTGGATGCTCAACCCTCTTTTCAGACTGCTTGGGATAGGTAAAGAAGCGGCCTCCATAACTATTGTTGGTCTGACCATGGGGCTGGCATACGGGGGGACCCTGATCATAAGGGAAGTACGCAACAGGGGAATCCCTCAAAAAGATGTATTTTTTTCCCTGACACTGATGGGGATAGCCCACAGCCTGATAGAAGATACCCTGCTCATGCTGCTTCTGGGTGCGGATCTCTCGGGAATTCTTCTGGCCAGGCTGCTGTTTTCACTTATGTGTGTCTTTTTGCTTTTCAAAATATGGGCTTACCTGCCCTCAAAATATGTACACCGCTACCTGCATCCAGCTGATGCCAAGGAGGTAAAAACATGAGTCTGAACAAAGAACTGCTGCAGATCCTGGCCTGCCCCAAATGCAGGTCCGATCTGAGCCTGGTGGGTGAGGAGGAAGGTCTTCAATGTGTTCAGTGCGCCCTGGTATATCCCATCAGGGAAGAGATCCCGGTCATGCTCATTCATGAGGCCATACCCAGTGGGGAGTGGGAAAAAGGCATCAGGACAAAGGACTGAAAAATGGGTAAAAAAAAGAACAGGCCGCTGCCCCAGGAAATGGAAATGCCGCCTGGAGGTGCCGACAGTCACGCGCACCTGGACTTTGAAACCTTTTCCGGTGAATTGGACCAGGTCCTGGATAAAGCCCGGCAGTGCGGGGTAAGCACCCTGGGCCAGGTCTTTCTGGGGCCCGGGGCTTATGCAAAAGGCCATGAATATTTCAGTGCCGGGACCGGTGTCTTTTTTATCCTGGGAATCCACCCTCACGAGGCCTCTGGACTGGATACCGCCACAGCCCAGAAGATTTATTCCCTGGCCCGCAGCGACCCGCGCATCAAGGCCGTTGGAGAAACCGGGCTGGATTTTTACTACAACAAAAGCACCCCCAGGGAGCAGAAAAAAGCCTTTTTGACCCAGCTGGAGCTGGCCAGGGATCTGGATCTCCCGGTGGTGATACATTCCCGGGAGGCTGCAGTCGATACCCTGCAAATACTCAAGGCTATGGGATTGAAGGATCGCAAGCTTTTGTGGCACTGTTTCGGCCAGGACCTGGAAACGGCCAGGGAAATACTGCGAAATGGCTGGCACATTTCCATACCCGGCAGTATCACCTTCGCCGGAAACAGCCTTTTAAGAGAGGTTGTCAAGGAAATACCGATAGACAGGCTCCTGCTGGAAACCGATTGCCCGTTTATTGCTCCTGAACCATACAGAGGCAAAAAAAATGAACCCGCTCTACTGGTGTTTACCGCTATGGAAGCGGCACACTCAAAGGGGATGGACCCTGGGGAACTCTGGCAGATCTGCGGGGACAACTGCCGTGGATTATTCGGGGTCAGCCGGACTGACTAAAAATCCTTTTGTCCCTTTGCAGGCGCAGCTTTGTATCAAGGCAGGCAAGTCGTTGCTCAAATATCACCCGGAGTACCGGCCAGCTTTTTAGTAGTGCTCGCCAGACGTCGGGCCAGGTTGTTTATGATACGGGAGGACATACCAGGGTAATCGGCTATCATCTGATTCAGCCGGTCTCCAGGATAAACCTCCAGGATTGACTCCCCCACGGACCTTACGCCGGCGGTCCTGGCCTCCCCCAGGATAGCCGCCATCTCTCCGAAAAAATCCCCGGGTTCTCTAAGCAAAGCCAGTACTTTATCCTCTTTGACCACCTCCAGCCCCTGTTCAGAGGATACTATCCGGTAAATGGCATCGTCCTGGTCCCCTTCATGGATCACCCATTCCCCAGGGGAACAGGATCTTATTCCTCCCGGAAAATAGTAGTCCTGATCTTCTTTCAGCAGGGATTCCAGCCGAATCCACAGGTTTTCAATCTCTTTTATATGGGTATCCAGCACCCGCCGAAGAAGCAATGTCCCTGACACGGCCTGGTCCAGAAACTCCTGGTAGCCATGCCTGGCCACCCGGACCTCCCCCCTGGCTCTGGCGGTATAAAGATATCCCCGGCCCGGCTTGAGCAGGGTTTCAGTCCCCAGAACAGTGCCGGCACCAAGGTGCAGGACCCTGTGCCCCCCACGCAGAAGCTCGACATTGCCGTAAAGAAGTATATAAAAATGATCCGCCGGCTCACCCTGCACAAAAATGTCGGTATCTCCGGCGATGTTTAAGACCCTGACGTCCTGCTCCTTTATATTAACATTGCCGGGAATCATTTAAAGCTGATTTCCTTGATTTCGTCCGCTCGAAATGAAACTGTCCCCCAGTCGGTCATGCCCCGGAATATTGTTCCGGGCTGGATGTAAAAATCCATTTCTTCCTGGCCCACCAGGGTCAGCCTGGCCAGCACCCTGTCATTCTGGGAATAAAAACGGGCGGTACGGATTTTTCCGAAATCAACTTCAGCCTTTGCGGAACCGACCCGGGCAGGGAGATAAGTTGAGCCATCCACGAACAGGCCCTGCACTTCAAAGCTTTTATTCGAATGATCCACCACTTTTGCCCTGAAAAACCTTTCGGAGTCTCTGGGTCCAGCACCAAAGGGATCGCCGGTAGCACCACCCATACCCATACATACAAAGGAGACGGCCAGCAATACAGGTATTAAATAATATAAATATTTCTGACCCGGCTTAACACCTTTGGTTTCATCAGCTTTCATGAGTTGTAATCTATTCTTCATTACCCGTTACACCTCTATAGACCACTTGCAGGTTAATTTCCCAACCCGCGGCACCCAGAAATTCATCCAGCCCGGTTTCCCCCTCTGGAGCACATACCAGCTGCACCACGGCTCTGTATTTATCCACAACACTCATATAAGCCAGATTGTCCACAGACTCAAGTAAAAACTTGAAAAGAGCAATATCGCTTCTCTTAAGCTGCACATATACCCGCCTGGAAAACAGTTGAGCCTTGTTCACAGGATCTCAACCCCATTGTCTGTAATGAGCACCATGTATTCCCAGCGCACCCCGCCCCAGCCTGCATAGTAAAGACCGGGCTCCACCGTGACCACCATGCCCGGGACGAACTCACCTTTTGTATCGGGTCCAAGGCTTGGAGCCTCGTGTGTCTCCAGGCCGATGCCGTGTCCCAGGGAGTGGGTGAAATAACCGTCCACCCCATGCTCCGCAAAATAAGTTTTCACCCTCTTGTAGGCCTCGCTGATGGGCTTGCCCGGGGCTATCCATTCTATCACCAGATCCTGGGCTTGACGCACCAGATCCCTGGTCTGGCGGAAAAAAACATCTTCCCCGGGCCCAACCCAGAATGTACGGGACTGGTCAGAACAATAATCCTGATACCTGCAACCCATGTCCACCAATAGCGGCATGCCTTTCTCAAGCACTTTGGACCCGGGAGAAGCATGCGGCAGAGCCGAGCGCTCCCCGGCAGCTACTATAGTTGAAAAACCCAGTTCGCTGGCGCCTTCTTCCCGGAACAACTTTTCAGCCTCCCAGGCAATATCCTTTTCCAGCAGACCCGGACAAAGCATTTCCTCAATCCGGGCAAAAACCTTGTGATTCAGGCTGCATGACTTTCTGAGAAGCTCCAGTTCCCTGGCATCCTTCAGAAAACGCAGATCCTCAACCAGCCCCTTGACAGGAACCATTTCAAATTCCTGGCTCAATGCCGTATAATACTCATAATTCATCCATTGCGGCTCAAAACCAAGCATAACTACGCCGATTTTCTTTAAATATCCCTGGATCTGTTTGAACTTGTCCCTGGTGTAGATAAAAATATCCTCATCAGAAAAAAACTCTTTGCCTTCCTCCAGGTATCTGGGGTCAGTTAAGAGATAATCCCTGTCCGGGGTAATCAAAAGATACCCTGCGCTTTCATTGCATTGGGGGTCGTGCAGCTCAAAACCGCTGAGGTAATAGCGGTTTGCGGGGCTTGTAATGATAATGGCCTCTACTTCTTTTTCAGCCATATTCATTTTCAGCTTTTGCCTGCGCAGGGCGCGGCTCTCTTGCATATTGCATCTCCGTATCATTTTGTGCTGAAACATATCACTTGAGAGTTAATAGTTATCAGTTATCAGTTAACTGTTAACATTACAGCGAAACTTATACGCAACAGTTTAGACTTATTCCCGAAAACCTGTTACAAAAAACAAGAAAAATTTTAGCCATGGCAGGGGTTCAGCGCTTGGCAGTGGGACTGTTTCATTTTTGGACACTAAGCTCAGGTGCTCCCCCCGCCGCGCAAGCGGCTGATGCCTTTTCCCTGCGGGTTCTTATTCCCGCAAGGAAAAAACATGCTTCTTCAATCTCTTTTATCTGTGTCAATCTGCCTGCCCGGTGAAATAGACGAAGTCTCAGCGCAGCGGATTTCACTGGGTGTGATCT
>PWSL01000246.1 GCA_003563255.1 Desulfonatronospira sp.
CGGGATCTGATCCATCCCGAAAGCGCCTGGCAGTGGCTTCAGGATTTTCCCAGTAGCCGCGCATGACATGTCTGCCCCGGACTACAAGTTCTCCAACCTGACCTGACCCCAGGCGTTTGCCAGATTCATCTTCAACCCAGGCCTCGGTTCCGGGTATGGGTATGCCTACTGAGTCAGGGCGCTTGTCCAGCTGAGCCGGCGGAAGATAAAGGGTGCGCTTGGTTTCGGTGAGCCCATACATAGAGTATAGGGTCACCCCGGGAAATTTGTCCCGGATCTGGCTGATATGCCCGGAAGGCAGGGCGGCCGCAGTGTTGCTGATGTAGCGCAATCCGCTCAGGTCATATGAGGAAAGATCCATGTTCAATAAGATCGAGAACATTATGGGCACAGCGGGAAAGCCGGTGACCCTTTCCGAAGCCATGAGACCCAGGGACTGGGCCGGGAAGGTAAAGGATTTTTCCAGAACCAGGGTGCCGCCGAACTTGAAGGTCATGAGCAGCTGATAAAGGCCATAGTCAAAAGACAGGGGCAGCACGTTCAGAACAATATCATCGTTCCTGTTTTCCAGGTAGGTTATTATGGATGAAGCCGCAAAAACCACGTTGTCATGGCCGGACATGACCCCCTTGGGATCGCCGGTGCTGCCTGAAGTATATATGAGGCAGGCCAGGTCCTGTTCAGCGAGAATGCAGGGCGGGCGGGTGTCTTCATTAGAATCCTGGATATCTTCAAAGAACAGGTGCCTGGCTGAAGACTTTGGCATTTGTTCCGGTTTCTTGCCGGTGAAAACGGTAAATTTAAGAGAAGAGGCTCCGGCTTGTATATTTTCTGCCAGCTGCCATTGCCTGGCCGGAAGAATCATGGCTTTTGCCCGGCAGTTTCTAGCCAGAAACAGCAGCTTGTCCTGCTTGGTGGTGGCATTGATGACCGCAAATACTGCCTGGGCCTTGAGCACGGCAAAGATGGAGACAACCAGTTCAACACTGTTGGGAAGAAATATGATAATCCGGTCTCCTGGGCAGATGCTATTGTCACGAAGTGCATTGGCCAATTTATTAGCCATGGCCTCGATCCGGGCGTATGTCAGGCGCTGTCCGTCACAGATAAGGGCAACCTTGTCTGGAGAGCGAAGGGCGCTGTGTTCCAGAAAGTGATTGACGAGATAGGGGGTGTTGTTCATGGCTCTATTTTAAGATAAAGTAAGAAAAGAATACTGCCCACGAATCTGCACGAATCTGCACTAATAAACCTGACCTGCCAAGTCGTTAGTTTGATCAATCAGCATGATCTGAGGATAAAATTCTTCATCGATTTGATCAGCTGTCCGTTAAAGGGGCAGTTGAATTTGCTTTCTGGCTTATAAAGCCGACTATCCTGTTTATAGAATCCAGATTCTCGGGCAGAAGTTCCTCGTCAGCGATTTCGATTTTCATTTCCTGCTCCAGAAAAGCGACCAGTTCCAGGATTCCGGTGGAGTCGATGATGCCGTTTTCCAGGAAGGATGTGTCATTGTCCAGGCCCTGGTCATCGCCGAAAAGGAAATTGTCTACGATGTAGTTTCTGATTTTCTGATGTGAGTTGTTCATTGGTTTATTGGTGTATTGGGGGATTAGTATATTGGTGTATTGGGGGATTAGAGATATTGGTGTATTGGCTTTACTCAACTATTCAACTAATATTTCCAATCACTACTCAACAAATCAACTAACAGCCTACCTCCGGGACATCGTCTACCAGCAGGGGTTTGAGGTGGAGATATCTGGTGGTGGAGCGCTTGTTATCAATATCCCGGTAAACATAATCTACCTGTTCCCTGGTCAAGCCGGCGGCGCGGGCGACCTGGGCAGGATCAATGCCATTGTTTTTGCCGTAAAGGCACAAATCCATCTGGGCATGGGGCAGGGAAAAATAGAATTCATCCTGACCCTGGGGCAGAGAATAGGTGTCCGTGGTGGGCGGACGGTTGCGGACCTCGTCCGGGACTTCCAGATATTCAGCAAGCTGATAGACCTGAGTCTTGTACAGATGCGCAATGGGCTTGATGTCCGCGGCGCCGTCTCCCTGTTTAACAAAAAATCCCTGATCGTATTCAAGGCGGTTTGGTGTTCCGGCCACAGCGTAGTGCAGCCGGTCGGCATGGTAGTATTCCAGAATTTTGCGGGTTCGCTGTTTGAAATTGGTGGCGGCCAGGATTTCCAGGTAAGCCTGGAGAGGAAGGCGTTCTTTATGCATCTGACCATCAGGGGATCTGGCCACCAGGGAAAACAGGCTGAAGGCCCTGCCCTCTGAAACGTCGACATTTACCAGTTTTGATTTCCATCCCGGGCCGTAGTCTGGAATTACCAATCTCGCGCCCTGGTCGTAGCGGCGGTAAAAGCCAAGGGATTCCAGAATTGGGGAGATGTCCTCAACAGCTGAATCTATGCCAAGGTGCGTGACAACCAGATTACTCAGAGTCAGGGTCTCAGGCGCGGAATGGCGTTCCGGCATTTCCAGTCCGAACACTCTGCCAGCTCCCAGAGCCCTCACCGCAAGAGCGGCGGTGACGCTGCTGTCTATGCCTCCGGATATAGCCACAACCAGACCCCGGCGCTTGAGCTGGTTTCTCATGATGGAGCGGATGGCGTCGACAATGCGGGCGGTTTCCTGCTCGGGGTCGAGCTTGAGGGCGTCTCTGGTGAAGTACATTTTGTATTATTGGGTATTAAGAATAAGAGATTATCTCACGCCCGCTCCAAGAGTCGCTAGAGGTAGAATGAGAAGGCTGGCCATCCTGACGAGCTATGAGTAAAGTCATGCTCAAATTAGTAACGCAGTCATTGCTGCAAAAACAGGAGGGCCAG
>PWSL01000296.1 GCA_003563255.1 Desulfonatronospira sp.
GCTATAACTCAATGCCCAGGCTGTTCTTAAGTGCCTGATCAACTTCGAGCATTTTCTTCGCTGGCAACTCACCCAGCTTTACCTCCAGCCTTGTCTTATCGACGGTCATTATCTGTGCCAGGTTGATTGCATTATCCTTGTCCAGGCCGCTTTCGCCTGCCTTGACACGAACTATGAACGGATAAGTCTTGACAACGGCGGTACTGCACGGAGCTACTATTGTGGTGGGGCTATATCTATTCCCAATGTCATTCTGGATGACCAGTGCCGGTCGTTTTCCTGTCTGCTCACTACCCCGGCCGGGGTTCCAGTTAACCAGGTAAATTGCGCCCCGTTTACATTCTTCGGTCATAAATGGTCATTCCCGCTCGGGCAGTAGCTCATTAGCCAAATGGGCGCTCCCTTCAGCAAACTTCAAGTTCTCTTTTGCCAGCGTCCTATATCCCTCTGCCATTTCATTATATAAACGCTCGGCAGCTAAAGTCTGCAGGCAAGAAGTGATAACCTTGCTGCGACTGGTCTTCCTTTCACGCGCAACTTCATCAGCAACCACTACCAGATTATGCGGCAGATTTATGGTTACTTTAACTGCTCCATTGGCCATAATACCTCCCATACTCATTATCCTTACTATTTTTACATAATTATTAGCAAGAATAATGTTCTTGTCAAAACCTCATCTGTAGTGCGCACATTTTAAAAGGTTCATTCCTGCGAGTTGCAATATTGAAAAAGGCCATGCGCTCCGGCGGGGAGCATGTTATTCATACCCCCCAACTCGGGGGATATGAATATTAAAACTCTTACTCCTGCCTTGCTCTGCGGCTCTAGGCCTGCTTCAGGCCGGGCGTGAGATATTCTTCTTCTTAATGTAAATGAGGCGGTTTAATTCTCAAAAGTACGCTTCAACCGGAAGAGCCACTTCCCGGACAACAGGCCCGACGGTTTCTCCGTAACCATTCAGGGGGGTCCTCGGTGGTGGCTACTGGCACCAGGCTTGGGGACTGTCCCCAGGCCGATTGTGGCACCCCTGAATGGTTACTGTCAGTTTCATGTGTCTGCCTGCCTGGAGGCATACGTCGCCCAGGCAGAGCTTTTTTTGAAGGTTGCTTTAAACTCAAGCCTGCCCCAGACTGAACTTCATATTGAAACCCAGGACAGGACCGGGGCTTTGCTAAAATGCATATCAAAGGTCCTGGCCTGCCAAATCCCCTGGACATTCTCACCAGGTTCTGGAGCAACGGGTCATGATCCATCTCTCTTAAATGCTTCATCATAAAAAGCTTTCATATCTAAAGATTCTTGCCATTTTCTATGACGCTCTACACTTTCTACACGCTGGTCTCTAGGCATGGATAGAAACCGGATTGTGTCTACGTACCCTAGTTCCTTGTACAAAACTTCTGTACCTTTTATAATAAGCTCCCTGTCAGGGATTTCTTTTGTGAGTGTCATTTTATATCCTCCTTTTCACAAAACATTATAGGGCTACCTGCCCAAATTTTTAAATCAGACTTTGTGCACTTTTTTATCAATTTATCATCGCATGATATAAAAAATGCCTGAGCCCTTTCTGCATAAGCCAGATGGGCTGCATCAGCAACTCCAAAGCCAGCGCTCACAAGATTTTCTGCTCGTTTTCTAGTATGTGTTATGGCTTGTTCCATACGAGTAGCAATTTTATCTATTAAAAACAACAGGTCTTCTCGTTCAACATCATCAGATGTCGCCGAAATTTCCTTCTCGTGTACCGGGGAGTAGACCATCTTGTACGCACCATTTTCAACTGCCCTAAGTATCAACCTTACTGCTGTAGTCTCTAAATGAATCCTGGTATAAGTCTGGTCATCATAAGGCCTACACAAGGCACATACGTCTAAATAAACTGTTTTCAACTACATAGCTCCTTAATATAGGTAATGCCAAGCTATAAATGAACTTAGGGCAAGTCCGGTCTATTGGCAAGCATTGATTCCTTCAATATCAACAAACCAAAAAATTGACATCCACCAGGCCACCCCTGCTGCACCCCCTGAATGTCTGCCCGCCAGGGCCTAATAAGGACCGTTTTCCAGTCTCATATCTCCACTCCCGCTTCTATCTGAATGCTGATGGAAGCATTGCTCTGAAGTCCTGGCTCCATCTTAATCAGGTCCACACTGATTTCTTTGTCCAGGGCGGTTACTGCGGCCACTGCCCGGAGGTACTTTTCATCTGTCACTCCCCAGACCGCCAGATCCACGTCAGAACGTTCATAAAACACCTCCGGACGTAACAGGGAACCGAACACTACAACACGAGAAGCTGCAAAGTGCTCTCTTAACAGAGATGCAGCCCTGCGCGCCACATCCCAGGCGTGTTCATGCCGGATGCGCCTGCTTTCCTGGACAGCCTGCTGCCTTTTTCTGGCGGATTGCCGGTAAATCTCCATGTCGGAGGAACTGATAATATCCATCATAAACCCAATATAGAAAAGTTTTGAGTAGACAACCTTAGACATGTAACCATTCAGGAGAGGCCGCAACCGGCCTCTGGACAGTCCCTGTGCTACCTATCTTTTCTGCATAAATAAAAAATGACAAACATTTATCTATGTGATAGTGCAATAGTCACGCCAGAGACGTGAGTGCCAGGAAGTACCAATAAAGACACCCTGAATGTTTACCAGCCATGACTGGCTGAAGTGAGTGCCGGGCTGTTTCTGTGTGAGACTTATAATATTATCAAGCTGAAACAGCCTGATATATAACCGGTCGATATTTTGGGGGCGGAATAGGTTTGCCCTCAGCTCGTGCTGCCTCTATCCATAGCTCCTTAGCCTTTTGGAGTTCATGGAATGCCTCA
>PWSL01000455.1 GCA_003563255.1 Desulfonatronospira sp.
GACCGGACTGGCCCAGGAAAGCGGCCAGGGCATCCTGGAAGCCATGCAGGAAGGCAGTATCAGCTACATCACCTTTACCAGTTCCTCCACAGTGGAAAACTTCTTTTCCCTGGTTCAGCCCAGTGAGGTGGCCAGGCATCAGAATCAGGGCCTAAGGCTGGTGTGCATCGGCCCGGTAACAGCCGGGACCTTGAATGGTTTCGGGCTGGAAGCAGACATTGTCCCTGAAGATTATACCATTCCCGGGCTGGTGAATGTCCTGCTGGAAGATGCAGGCAAAAGGGGGGATAATCCTTAGTTTCTGCAAAGTCCGTTGACATACAGATCCGGGCGGGGTAATCCTTTACTTATAAAATCCAGCATGGAGGGCAGGTATGGGAATGGCGCAACCCAAAAATGATCAGGAATTTCTTACTTACAGGGACTATCTGCACTGTTCCCCGGACAAGCGCCTGGAGATCATTTACGGCACTGTTTACGACATGACTCCGGCTCCTTCTCCCAGGCACCAGGAAATGCTCGGGGCTGTTTTTCTTCAGATTGCCCAGACCTTAGAAGACTCCTCCTGCCGGGTGCTGCCGGCCCCTGTGGACGTACTTCTGCCCCGCGGTCTGGAAGCCGACGAGGAAACCGACACTGTGGTCCAGCCCGACCTGGTCATCGTCTGCGATCCGGACAAGATCCGGGAAAAAAACATCCGCGGAGCACCGGAATGGATAATCGAAATCGTCTCCCCGTCCACTGCCGGGCATGACCAGATACGCAAACGCGAGCTCTACGAAAAAAGCGGAGTCAGTGAATACTGGATAGTTCACCCCACTGACGGCCTGGTCATGGTTTACAGGCTGCAAGACAATGCATACGGCAAGCCGGAAGTAATGGAACTCAAGGACACCACCCGCTGCCTTGCCCTGCCCGGGGTTGCAGTGGACTGGGACCGCGTAATGCGGCGTCTGCGTGAAGATGGAAACTAATAAAAAATAAAAACTTGAAATACAATATGCCATACAAAATAGCAGTCCTCATATCCGGTTCAGGGTCCAACCTGCAGGCCATCATCGACCGCATAGAGCAAAACGTTCTGGATGCCCGCATTACCCGGGTCATAAGCAATAAACCCGGGGTCGCTGGTCTGGAGCGGGCCGAAAGGCACGGCCTGTCCACTACGGTTATTGAGCACAAAGACTACCCTTCCAGGGAAGACTTCGACGCCGCCTTAGTGCGTACCATCAAAGACAGCGGAGCTGAGGGCGTAATCCTGGCCGGATTCATGCGCATCATCACCCCGGTCTTGATAAACGCCTTTCCCGGCAACATATTAAACATCCATCCCAGCATCCAGCCGGCCTTTCCCGGAGTCCATGCCCAGAAGCAGGCTGCAGAATACGCAGTCAAGCTTTCCGGGTGCAGCATCCATTTTGTGGATGAAAAAATGGATCACGGTCCCATCATTATCCAGGCCGCGGTTCCGGCCCTGGCCGGGGACGATGAAAAGTCCCTGGGCTCGCGCATCCTGGCCCTGGAGCACAGGATCTTCCCCCAGGCCGTACAATGGCTGGCCCAGAACCGCCTGGAGATAAACGGCCGCACCGTAAACGTACTCAACGCCCCCTCGCCTGCCGCAGTGGAAGCGGATACTTATCCCTCCCTGGTCAGCCCCGGACTGGAAGACGGATTTTAGATTACTCAAACCCCAAACACCAAGCATAAGATTGAAAGAACTTCTCCCTTTTCTACCCAGACCCAGTCACTATCTTGGCCAGGAAGTCAACAGCGTGCACAAAAACAGGCGCAGTGCATCTGTGCATATGGGCCTGGCCTTCCCCGATGTTTACGAGGTGGGCATGTCCTACCTGGGCCAGAAGATACTTTATCACCGTATCAATGACCAGGATGAGTACTACGCCGAAAGGGTCTTCTCCCCGTCCCTGGAAGCGGCCGGAATCATGCGGGAGCAGAACACCCCCCTTTGCACCCTGGAATCCGACACCCCCCTGGGGGAACTGGATATTCTGGCCTTCAGCCTGACCCACGAACTCTGCTATACCAACATCCTGTATATGCTGGACCTGGCCGGACTGCCTTTCAAGGCTCACGAGCGAAGCGGGGCTCATCCCCTGGTCATTGCCGGTGGCGGAGCCACCTTCAATGCTGAGCCAGTGGCTGAATTTTTTGACCTCATGGTCCTGGGCGACGGCGAAGAAGTCATCCTGGACATACTGCAGAAGGTCAAAATTGCCCGGCAGCAGGGCATGTCCAGGCAGGACCTGCTGCAGACCCTAAAAAACCTACCCGGCGTGTACGTGCCCGGATTCTTTAAAGGTCCCGGGCTGCCCCTGACCCCGCTTCGAGAGGATTACAGGCAGGTTACTAAAAGCCTGGTAACTGATCTCAACCAGGTCCCCTTTCCCACCCGGCAGATTGTGCCTTACGGCAAGGTCATCCACGACCGATTGAGCATTGAAATCGCCCGGGGCTGCACCCGGGGGTGCCGCTTCTGTCAGGCCGGAAGCATATACCGGCCGGTGCGCGAAAGAAGCATCTCCCGCATCCTGGAGGATGTCCAGCAGGGGCTTCTGGCTACAGGCCTGGAAGAGCTTTCATTTCTATCTCTAAGCAGCGGTGACTTTTCCGCCCTGGAGGAACTTTTCACCAGGAGCTTTGCCCGCTGCCAGCAGGAACAGGTGGCCATGGCCCTGCCTTCCCTGCGGGTAGGTTCAGTTAATGAAAGGCTTATGCAGCTCATGTCGCGCATACGCAGAACCCAGGCCACCCTGGCCCCGGAAGCCGGAACCAGCCGCCTGCGCCAGGTCATCAACAAGGGCATCACGGAAGAACAGCTAC
>PWSL01000110.1 GCA_003563255.1 Desulfonatronospira sp.
GCAGCATCCAGCATTTTAACCAGCTTTTCATAAGCATCTCCGTAACTCCATGAGTGACTAATAAACAGGTTGCGTGTCTTGATTAATGGCATTTTATCCTCCTTTGTGTTTGAACGCCCAATGTGCTCTTCAGCGGGCGCGGTTTTTTGCGATCCGCTGCAAGAGCAAGGTTAGAGCTCACTTTTCTCGGCTTTCCAGGTATTCCGCCATTCGGTAGCCAGGCTCACTTAGCTCGAAAACTTGATCTTTGTGCCCTCGGGCCAAGACAAAACCAGCCGATAATAGTTGCTCAAGTGCGTACTCCCACTTTGCCGATGAGCGACGATCAGACGGATCGCCAAACGTCTTGCCACGAGACTGGATGTATCGCCCTCCAAAGGTAGCCAGTTTCAAGATCGTTCCGTTCTTGTCCTGTGAGGCCTCTACCAGCAGGATTCGCGCTTCCTCGGAAAGCAACGATGCCTCTTGCTGCATTGGATCAAGCGGAGTCGAGGTAACAACCGGAGTGATAACTGAGCTCGGCGTGCTTGTCGCCTGAAGTAGTCCGCCGAGATATGGATTCTTTTGGATTGTGATTTGAAGATGACGACGAAGCTTCTTTTCAAAGTCTACCGCATTGTCAAAGAACTCAACTATCCCCTGCTTTTTGCACCATTCTCGAAAATCTTTAAGTGCGGCATACTGGTCGGGATCAACAGTGTCCAAAGCTGCGGGAGCTGAGCAAAAATAGACCATTGCAGGCTTTCCGGCTTTTAAATGGCGCTCAATTTCTTCAGCGGTACCACTACTGGATGCAGTGGTGGGCGTGCCCAAGCGAGTCCAGAAAATACCAACTAGCAGATCGCAGTCTTCAAGAACGCGATCGTTAATCAGTTCTTGAGGAGAAGAACCTAGCTCAGGAGATGAGTGCGTCTCCCAACCAACAGGCATCATCATGGCTGTTGATGAAGCTGAATTTACGTAGTTCCACTCATGCAGTACATCGCGGACGATGCTGCGGTATTCATGCACGTCACCAGGGGACGCGATCATTACGGGAATTATTGTCGCTTGATATGCCATATCCTCTCCGTGAGCTCTAACGTCAACCATCAGGGGCGCGCGCCTTTGGCGCGTCCGCTGGATGGTTTTGCTAGCCGTTTTGTAGTGACAATTTCAGTTTAACCGTAGGTGTTAGCAAGTTACTGTGTTTTTTCATCCACTCAATAAGCTCGCTTTTCGCCAAACAAATGATATTTTCTGTTCTCTCACCTTGATAGGGTTCTGGATGCGCCGAAAATAGAAAAATTTTGTTGTTCCCGCGCAGATATTCTTCATAATCGGCTGGATTAAGTGGAGATGGCCATCTTCCTGACTTTACTTGAACTAAGCCTGTTTCTCCGTCACTGTTTATCATAGAAAACTCGAACTGGGGCTTTGATCGAAAGCAAGTAGATTTGATCAAAACCCAACCTTCTGTCTGAAGTTTTGAGGCAACGATATCTTCGACGTCATCGGGAGACAATAATCCAAACAATGATTTTTGGTCTGTTGTATCCAAAACGCTGCCGACAGCTTCTATATCAATACTGGGAAGCCAAGATGGATTCGTAGAGAGATTGGCTGCAATATGCCGGTTAAGTCTCACCTCCGCTTCAGATAGGTTGATTCGTTGTATCATTCTTTGCGCTATAGTTCCCCTTTGTATTGATCCACATACTAAATCATCAGGGACTTCAATCCACGTTGCTTCAATTGTGTGACCTAAATCGTAACGACGAAAATCCTCGCATATTTCTCTTGCAATATATTTTTTCTTTCCCGCAATACAAAGATAATAGTGGCCGTATTTTTGCATCCAAAGATGATCACCGGGCTTAATTTCATCAAACAGCTTGTAAATTTGCTTAGGAATATCCGAAGTATCCCACTCTTTCTTGATTAGTTCTTTTGCCTCTTCAAAATCTTTTGGCTGCTTTTCTTCGTAACCATGAGACCATCCGATTCCGACCATTCCAAGCGCTTTGCACTTAAGAAAAGGATCGAATCCTTCATCGCTATCGGGTTTGATGCTGAATTTCCATGTTTGCATGGGTTCTCCTTGCGGCTAATGTGCGGCGGATCAGGAGCAAGACCGGAGGCAAGCTTGCTTGCCGACGGGATTGTCTGCTGCATCCGCGTTGATGGACGGCGCGGGAGCGCCGGACAGCAAAGTGGATGGGAATCCGCCGCACAATGGCCGGGCGCGGAGCGTCCGGCCATCAAATGATTAAAAAATTTTTTCTGGTTATCCTTAAATCATCTTCCTTTCAATTTTTTTAACATCTTAATCTGTAATGAATATCGACATAAGTCCCCTGGATTTCTAATGAATGACCAAAAAGAAGCTTTTCTGTGTCAAATTCTGAGCAGGTAAACACTTTTTTGCATCAAGCGCAAGAATAAAGCGTCAAAATCACAGCGAACTCTTTAATTCTGCTCTGAAGCCTCCACCACCCCGCTCACTTCTGAAGTCAGGTCATAGAGCTGATAAACAAGCTGATCTATATGGTTTTCCAGGCGGCTTGTGTCCTGGCTGTCTTTTTTCAAGTCGATGAACCTGTCCACCAGGGTTTCGATCTCGTCAGCTATTGGTTGGTTTCGGAAATCAGTGATTTCCGCAAATGCAGATAAGATGTGTAATACTGCCTGCACAAATGCAGGTATTGGTAAGGGCCTTTCCTTCACGACCAAACAACTTAATTGTGTCATTGCAATAAAAATTCGAACAAAATCTTAAAATCCGGGTAACACTTTACGCCTTGGCGGCTTGGTTCATCAGGTCTTCAATCAACCTGGATGCTTCCTCTTTTTGGGTCAGATCA
>PWSL01000132.1 GCA_003563255.1 Desulfonatronospira sp.
AACTTTTCAACCTGCCTAAACTGGGGACAGGCACTTTTGCCGGTTGATAGTCTGCAAATGCTTCAAAAATTCGGGGGCAAAAGAGCCAGTCCCCGGAGGTCAATCATAAGTTTCGCTGTAGTGTTATGATGTATCTGTTTAGTGCTTTGGATGTGGCATGGGGACTGGCTCTTCCGGGACCCACTTGTCCCAGAAAATGAGTCATTTTGAGCACAAATTGATGCTCAAGTGGGTTCCGGAGTGCCTGTCCCCTGCTTTCCTTAAAAGCGCTAAACAGATACGTGAAATGATAACTTATAATAGCTCACATTGGGGTGTTTTGCACTCTGTTTTAGGTAAACGGTTATATAATGGGTATGATGTCGCGAAATTCAGCTTGCAACGAATGTGTCTTAATCAAGCCTTTCAACGAAATATTGTAACCGTTTACCTGTCGATCCAGCACACAGGCTCTGAATGACGGTTTACTGATGCACTTGAAAAAAATCAGTTTTGTCACTCCAAGCATCTTTTCAGCACTTTTTAGGAAAGCAGGGGACAGGCATCGCCGCAATAAACAAGAAATGCGGAGGAGCGCCAGCCTCCCTCCGGGCTGTATGCCTCCTCTCTCCTGGCTGTATACTCTCCTCTCCGGCCCTGGAAGGTTTCCTTGCTGGAAGCGGAGCAGGAAGCGACCCGCAGGCCATGGTCTTACGAGCCGGAGGTGGGGCAGGAAGCCATGCGACTTTCAATGCGCTAAACAGATATTCTTTACTGAGCCTTGACTATACCTGCAATAATAAAGAGAGTAGCCGGTAAAAGAAGGATGAAAGAGGGGACGGTAAAAAGAAGCATGAAAAACTGATCCGGGTTAAAAACACCAAGAAGCAGGAATGGCAGAAGGTTGATCACCACCCCCAGCATGGTATAATTGTAGAAGGTTTTGATCCTGGCTGCTTTTTTTTCCTGCTGCTTTTCCGTTAGTTCACCTTCAGTTCCGGGCATGGTCAACCATAAAAGGATGTAGAGCAAAACAGGGGCCATGGAGGCAGACCAGCCCAGGTACGGCACAAAATTCAACAGAACAAAGGCCATAAAAAACAGTATCCTCAACAGGGAAACACTGATTTTCCACTGATGGGCCAAACCGGCCAGCACTCCACCAAACAAAGCATCCTGAATTCTTTTCCGGGATTTTAACATAATTTTTTGCAGGTTGAGAGTTAACACTCCAGCGAGACATTTTCAGCATTACCCAGGAAAAATAAATGCGGGACAGCCCCAGTCACGCCAAGGCGTGATTGAGAGTCTCACCATTGAGAGCCAGTCCCCGTGCCACATGCAAAGCGCTAAACAGATACCTATCTTGGGTTGCGGGCAAAGTCAGCCTTGGATATTATCGCTATTGAACTACAGGGGAGAAGGCTTTCAATCATTGTTTGATATCCAAGGTAGAATGTCAAGACTGCACCTGAGTTGAAAAAGCGCTGCGAATGAAATCCATTTGTCGCTGTGGTATTGAACAGTTTTTTTTAAAATTGGAGGATGCATGTCAGTTTTGTATCTGGATCTGGAATATGGGATCAGCGGCGATATGTTCGCTGCAGCCCTGGCAGACCTCGGAGTGGACTTCAGACCCCTGGAGCAGGCCTTGCAAAGGGTTGTCCCTGGGGTCCGGATGGGTTTCAGAGAGGAAGTCAGGCACGGCGTAAAAGGCAGGGCAGCTGTTTTTGGCTGGGAGAATAACCAGCCTTTAAGAATGCTCCAGGATATCTATGATGTTCTGGACAGAATGGACATCCCTGCAGATGTAAGTAAGCGATCCAAGCTGGCCTTTGAGGGCCTTGCCCGTGTGGAGGCAAGTGTTCATGGCGTGGGTCTGGATAGGGTTCACTTTCATGAAGTGGGTGCACTTGATACGATTATGGACATAGTAGGAGCCTTCTGGGGGCTGAAGAAACTGGGCATAAGACATGTCAGGTCTTCAGAGGTCCCCTGGTTCAGGGGGAAGGTTCAAACTGCACATGGAGAATTGCCTCTGCCTGCCCCCGCCACCGCCCTGCTTTTGCAGGGTAAAAAAATCCGGCCTTCTGAATACGACTGGGAGATAATCACACCCACCGGAGCCTTGCTGCTTGATCAACTGGTCGAAGAATACAGCCCCGGTTTTTCCGGAACTCTCAAGCAATCCGGCACCGGTTTCGGCAAGAAAAAAAAGGGATTCAACGGATTGCGGGTATTTGTGGCGGAAACACCAGTAAAGCCCCGGGGCTACCTAAAAGACCAGGTCTGGGTGCTTACGACCAACATAGATCATCTTACAGGAGAAGAACTTGGAGTTTTTCTTGAAGAAATTATGCAGACAGGGGCTCTGGATGTAATTTACCTACCCGGAATAATGAAGAAGAACAGACCAGGATTCCAGGTGCAGGTAATGTGTGGAAATGAAGACCTTGGCCAGGTTCAGGATGCTTTTTTCAAGCATACATTGACACTGGGAATGAGGATTCAGTGTCTGGAGCGAAGCCTTTTGCCGCGAAAAAACACTCAAATTATGGTTGACGAGGAAATGTTACAGGCCAAGGAAGTATTGATGGAAGGCAGGACCTATACCAGGCCTGAAATGCAGGAACTGCAGAAACTGGCACACAAAAAAAATGCATCAGTAGTCCAGTTGAGGCTGGTTCCTGAAGAAAAGTCAAAATAATTGGCGCTTAGTACAAATTTCAAACAAACATGTTGTTTCATTTTCAAAGAAAGCCAAGAGGTTTTGCCCACAGAACACACAGAAGTACACTGAAGTTTTTTCTTCGCTCCCACGCTCTGCGTGGGAGCGTATCTGGACCGCTCTGCGGTCA
>PWSL01000108.1 GCA_003563255.1 Desulfonatronospira sp.
GAATGAGTATCGGTTAGACGATTATGGAAAAGTTTTCAATAGGAATAAAGTGAAGAGCTGGAAAGAATTTATGATGGGGTTATCAAGATATATGACAGAAGCAAGCAAATTTTAAGTACCAGCTGAAGCCACAGGAGGGCCGTAGAGGGCCTTGAAAATCAAAAGATAGGGTAGGGTATGGGCCAAACACTTTCGGCTACATAATGTTGAGAGATAAAAAAAATGGCCTAACACTACAGCGAAACTTATATAATTATTATAACCTATCTCAATTGGGGACAGGCACCCCCGCACTTATTTTTATTGAAAATGATCTTGGTTTTATTGGAAAAAATAAGTGCGGGGAGAGCCAGTCCCCGGAGGTAAATTAATAAGTTTCGCTGTAGTGCTAAGAATAGGAGCAAAATATGCCAATAAAAGGGAGAAACGATATGAAACTATACGGATGCGCAGAGAACCGTGAGGCATTTTTTGGGGACAATGCGGGGACAAATCTTGAATCAACAAAAAAAGGGGTTACGATTTTCACCGTAACCCCTTGAAATATATGGTCGGGATGGCAGGATTTGAACCTGCGGCCCCCTGAACCCCATTCAGGTGCGCTCCCAGACTGCGCTACATCCCGTAAAGAAAAGATGTTACGCATTCATGGACTGGTTGTCAACCTGATTTTAATGCCCCCTGGACAGGTTGTGTTGTAACCATTCAGGGGGGCAGATACGGACCAGGGGACAGACCAGCACTTATTTTTTTGGGGTGAACAATTTAAAGCTGTTAGCGTTAGAAAAATAAGTGCGGGGACAGTCCCCTGGCCTTGTGCCATTAGTCAACACCGAGGACCCCTTGAATGGTTATGTTGTGTTTTCCAGGCTGCAAGCAGTTATGGGGTTTTGGATGGTAACAGGGTCCTGGTTGTTTATCTTACCAGCCACGACCCTGACCGCGCTGGCCTTTGTCGCCCCGGCCACGGGTGCCTTCTTTATTGAAAGCATCTCTCATGCCCGGGCATGACCCGAATTCCTGCCGATGCTCGATTCTGTGATCCAGGCGTATTTCAAAAAGCTCCTGATTAAGCCTGACAAGCTCCTCCCGTAGTTCCTGAATCCTGTTCTGGTCAGGAGTTTCGGAAGCCAGCACAGCATTCAGTTCGGCATTCCTGGCTCTCTTCATCTGTTTTTTTGGGTATACCTGTTCCTGATATGCACTTCTTCGGTCCAAAAGTTCCTGCTGCTGTTTTTCATCCAACTGGGACCATGCCGCTCCTGGTCTGCCCTCATCGGACCATCTGCCCTGCTGCTGGGCCATAGCTGCCGAAGCCAAAAGAAGAACCGCCAATAAAGCAACTGCAAATCCTGTGTAAACTTTTCCAGACATAAAAACCTCCTGTGTTAAAAATTGAATTTGATTAGATATTAGCAAGGGTGATGCCAAAAAAATAACTTTTTTATTTCGGCAGGTTATCGTCTGGTGTCTTCTCGGGCAGGGTGGCTGGTGCAAGGGCTTGCACAACATGTGCAAGCCCGGTGGAGGGGTTTCATTTGAGCAGAAAAAAGACCGGGCGGATTTCCGGACAATCCGCTTTAGTCCTTCAGGTATTCATCCAGGCCACGAATGTAGTCTTCCCCTGATGAGTCGTCCGAAAGCATGCGGATCATATCCGGACTGGAAACGCCCAGGCCGATCTCGACGGCTCTGGCTATCTGCTCCTGCTCAAAAACAGGCTTGTCCATTATGTCCGGCGTGGAACCGAGCTTCTTGAGTATGCCTACACCCACAGCGTCAACGGCCACGGGGTCCCTGGAGCAAAGCGTGACTCCGGCCCGGGCCTCCGCTTACAAAGGCATCCACGCCGTCGATTATATACATATCCGGGCGGTAGGCCAGGTTGATTTCAGCAATCATCTTGCGCATGGCATCGGAATCGTGCAGCTGGCGCATGTAATCGGTGCCTTCCCTGGGGATTATGCCCACGGCAAGTTTCAGGGCCATGGTAAAGACACCATTATGTTGATGCGTCTTGAGGCATCCGCAGGCCAGGATATGGTCCACCTCGTAGAGTATTTTGGGTACGTGAAAGCCTTCCTTCCAGTGCATCTGTTTATCCTCAAAGTGCACCAGTTCATGGTTCTCCTGATCTCTGACGTCTGTGACTGCAAAAATGACTTTTTGCAGTCATATCATACCAGTTTAGGCAGGGATAGTAAACAGACAACAGGCTTTCAAGGCAAATTCTGATTTATAAAATATCCGGCCTGGTTTCAAATAACGTCTTGCGAGAGGTGGATTTTCTGTTTAAGAAATTAATTCTGATGCCTGTAAAGATATGAGTCAAAAAAATCATGGATTCAGTTGCTGATTAAGCACTTGAGAAGATATGAAATAATAAGTTGTCAAAACAAAAGGAGGCGCTTATTTTACGCTGGCTTCCCTGGAAATATTTTGTAAGGCGGGCCGCCAGAAGCTACGGCATCATTGATCCCATAAGACTTATGGCCCGCTTGCGGCGGTTCTCCCAGCCCTCAGAGATAAACGAGCCCATTGAACTCTTACGTGCGGGCATAATTTTTCATGCCCGGGGGCTGATAAATACCAGGGCCATCCAGCACAATCTGGACTGGGTCTGGCCTTTCTGGGTGCAAAAGCAGTTCAACCCCGACGATTCTTCGTTTATTCCCCGGGCCTTTTCCATCACCCACGTCAATCTTACTCACCGCAACTGGACAGCAGTGGGTCATCCGGACCTGCCGCTGTATCCAATCGTGGACCCCAGGGGTCTGGTTACGCCGCATATTGACGGCTGGTCCCTGGATTTCTGGATTGTGGATAAAGACGGA
>PWSL01000194.1 GCA_003563255.1 Desulfonatronospira sp.
GAAACTGAAAAAAATGTCCAGGCGGGAACTCACCAGGATCTACCGCCGCCGGGCCCTGAAGATGCACCCGGACAAGGGAGGAGATCATGAGGAATTCATCAGGTTGAATGAAGCCTATCAGACCCTGCTGAAAAAGATTCGGCCCGGAACATGACCTTTTCAACTATCAAAATTTATTCAAGGAGGTAATATGCCCAAGAGTACAGCATGGAGCCCATATCTGGCCGGCGCTCTGAGCGGACTGGTGGTGATCCTGTCCGTATGGATAGCCGGTCAGTATTTCGGAGCATCCACAAGTTTTGTCAGAGCCGCGGGCATGATTGAAGGCCTGATCGCCCCGGAGAGGGTGGAACAGCTGGAATATTTTGTCCGGGTGACCCCCCAGGTCGACTGGCAGTGGATGTTTGTCACCGGAATTCTGGTCGGTTCTTTTATCGCCGCCAGAACCTCCGGATCCTTCAAGGTGCAGTGGGTCCCGGACATGTGGCAGCAGAACTTCGGGTTCACCCCGGTCAAGCGCGGCCTCATGGCTTTTGCCGGAGGTGCCGTGGCCATGTTCGGAGCCAGGATGGCCGATGGCTGACCCAGCGGACACGGGTTGAGCGGTACGCTTCAACTTTCAGTCAGCGGCATCATCTCCCTGATCCTTTTCCTGGCGGCGGGCATTCTCATGGCCAGGATAATCTACGGAGGTAAACCGAAATGAAACTCATAGTAATCGGCTTCATAACCGGACTTTTATTCGGCTTTCTGCTGCAGAAGGCCCGGGTGGTGCGCTACGACAAGCAACTGGGCGCCCTGCGCCTGATGGACATGACCATTATCAAGTTCATGTTCAGCACAGTTCTGGTGAGCATGGTGGGCGTGTACCTTCTGTATGATCTGGGTCAGGTGGATCTGTCCATAAAGACCACCATCATGGGAGCCAACATAATCGGGGCCATCCTTTTCGGACTGGGCTGGGGCATGCTTGGATACTGTCCCGGGACCTCTCTCGGTGCCCTGGGCGAAGGCCGTCTGGACGCTTTGTGGGGAATCCTGGGCATGATTGCCGGAGCAGCGGTATTCGCCGAAGCCTATCCAGTGCTTAAAAACACGGTCTATGCCTGGGGAGACTACGGGAAAATCACCCTGCCCCAGGTGATGAACATAAACCACTGGCCTATTATTCTGGCCTTCATAGTTATAGGGCTGGTGCTGTTTTTCTGGTTTGAAAAAAAGGGTCTATAGCTACCTGGGAAAGACATCAAAACTCAGAATTACAGCTTGGAACAGTTCCAGCAACATACTTGTGTACAAATAAATAAATCGCCTGTGATTTCAAAATTCAGTTGGATTAGCACTACAGCGATACATATGACTGACCTCCGGGGACTGGCACTCCCCGCACTTATTTTTTCCAATAAAACCAAGATCATTAAATAAAAATGAGTGCGGAGGTGCCTGTCCCCAATTTAGACGCTCTGCCGGGAAATATAATCTCTGGGAACTGTATCGGGCTGGCAAAAGACGAAGGCAAGCGGGGCAGAAGTCTCATGGGTTTTCTAAGATCGGAAAAAGCCGGGCGGATATATTAAGGCCATGGTCTGTTGCCGGGGAATGACTCTAAATCATAACAAGAGAGGATTTATGTATGCAAAAAAAGATGGACCGCAGGCGATTTATGTGCACCACTGCCGGGACGGTTGCCGGCCTGGGAATAACCGGCATTGCAGCTGCGAGCGGACCGGGAGCTGTGTCAGCAGCTGACTTGGGCTCAAAGGGTATGCCCAGAAGAAAGCTGGGACGTACCGGCCACCAGGTTTCCATATTCAGCCTGGGCGGAGAAGCGACAGTGCAGCAGGCCGGCAGGCAGGATGAGGCAGTAGCCATACTAGAGAAGGCTCTGGATCTTGGCGTGAACTATATTGACACCTCTCCCACATACGGCGGAGGCGGCAGCGAGAGCAACATCGGCCGGGTCATGGCCCGCAGGCGAAAGGAGGTTTTTCTGGCCTCCAAGACCCAGGACCGCACTTACGACGGGACCATGCGCCTTATTGAGCAGAGCCTGGAGCGCCTGGAGACTGACTATCTGGATCTGTATCAGGTGCACAATGTCCGGGTTAATAATGACGTGGACCAGGCCCTGGGCAGGCAGGGGGCGGTCCGGGCCATGGAAAAGCTTAAATCGGAGAAGGTCATCCGCAACATCGGCATCACCGGGCACAAGGATCCGGATGTACTGATCCAGGGCATAACCCGCTATGATTTCGACACTGTCCTGCTCACCCTCAACGCTGGAGACATATATTACCGGCCCTTTCAGGAGGATCTCCTGGAAAAGGCGGCAGAGAAGCAGATGGGAATTATCGCCATGAAGGTGACCGCGGTCAGCCGCATCCTTAAGCCCGGGGGCGCCGTATCCATGCAGGAAGCACTGGGATACACTCTCAGCTTTCCTGTCAGCACGGCCATCGTAGGTATCTCCAGTGTTGAACAGGTTGAGGAAAATGCGCGCATCGCCAGGGAATTCGAGTCTTTTTCCAGCAATAAACTGGCCAGAATAGAAGACAAAGTCCGCCCTAACCAGGACCAGGCCAACTTTTTCAAGCATTACTGGTGAAAACCGGTACACAAATTTCAGACGCGAAGTTTTGTGAACCTGCACAGTAAGTACTTAGCGGGGGACAGTCCCCAGGCCTGGCATTTTTATGTGCATACCAGGAATACGCACCTGGTATGCACATGGTCTCCACCGCATCCGCGGTAGATACCGGGGAGTAAGTTTTTTCGCCGCGAAGCGGCTGATGCCTTTTCCTTGCGGGTCCTGTC
>PWSL01000361.1 GCA_003563255.1 Desulfonatronospira sp.
CAGGAATTCGCTGAAAGACAAGGGATAAAGGTGCAGGAATTCAACCCTGCCCACAGGCATGGAATATTCAAAATCCCGCAGGACAAAATCAAGCAGAGAGCCAGCCGCGATAACATGCAGTTCAGGCAGTTTTTCATAAAAATATCGCAGGCTGTGGATGGCCTCAGGACAGGCCTGTATTTCGTCCAGGAACAGAAGCGTCTCCCCGGGAATCACGGGCAGGTCAAAGAACAGAGACAGTTCGCTGATGATTGCCTGCGGATCTCTTTGCCGGAATACCGATTTGACTTCCTGGTCAAACTCAAAATCAATTTTCAGCAAACTGCTGAATTGATTCTTTGCAAACTGCTCAACAAGATAGGTCTTGCCGGTCTGCCTCGCGCCCCGAAGGATCAAGGGCTTGCGACTGGACCGGTCCTTCCACTCGACAAGATAATCTTCAGCGGATCTCTTTATGCTCATTATCAGGCCCCCCTGAAACCAGGAATGCCTGAAATTTTGATAAAAGACAACCGAATAAAATACATTTTAATAACAAAAAACCATTGTAAAATTACAAAATATTATTCACAATACTGTTGGATTAAAACATGACGCAATGTCAGGGATGTTAAAATTGCCAATATCCCTTAAATGATTTTTAGATTTACAAAAATAAGTGCGGGACAGTCCCACTGCCAAGCGCTGCCCCCCCGCCATGGCTCAAATTTTTCTTGTTTTTTTGACAGGGTATCATATATAAGTCACCAGGCTTTCCTTGACCCTGCGCGGAAAAAGAGGCCGCCTGGGGGCGACTTCTGAAAAAGGAGGATAAATAAATGCTGAATTTTGCCGAAGAGATCCTGTTATTGACCCTGGATGACAATAGAGGCGCTTTTTACCCCATGCCCGAAAGCGCCATGCGCACCGCCCTGGCGGGAGCCCTGCTTATGGAGCTGGCTGTTGCGGATCGTATTGATACGGACATGCACTCCTTGATGGTAGTTAATACTGAGCCGGTAGGAGACGCCCTCATTGATGTGATTCTTGAGCGACTCAAGGCTGAGCCTGCCGGCCGGAATACCTCTGAATGGCTCGGTGAAATCGCCTTGCAGGAAAAGGACCTCAAGGAAAAGGTGCTGCAGAGGCTGGTGGACAAAAAGGTGCTCAAGGTCGAGGAACATAAGATTTTGTGGGTCTTTGCCAGGAGACGCTATCCCCTGATGGATGACAAGGAGATAAAGGAGGTCCGCACCAGACTGCGGGATCTGGTATACAGCAATGATATACCTGATGCCCGGGAGGCGGTCCTGGTCGGGCTGGTAAACGCCTGCGCCCTGGTGGATACTGTATTTGAAGAACATGAGCTGCCCCAGGTCATGCCCAGATTTACTGAACTTGCCAAACTGGACCTTATCGGCAGGGAAGTGGACCAGGCCATCAGGGAAATCTTTCTGGCCATGACATCTCATCTTTTCCGCTGAAAAAATCATTGTTGAACGTAAAGCCCCAGAGATTCAAGGAGGCCGGAATTCTGTCACGCCTATAGTTTTAAGGCGGATCAAGTCCTGAAGACAATGTCTAGAATATTCATTTCGTCTTTTCTCTGATACTCCACCCTGTCAGCCATTCTGCGCACCAGGTGTATTCCAAGCCCCCCCACTTCCCGGTCCTGCATGGGCTGGCCTACATCGGGATCAGGTCGTGAAAGGGGGTCAAAGGCAATGCCGGAGTCAACTATACGGATATAGAGTTCACCGGGTCCCGGAAGGCAGCATCCCAGCTGAATGCTGCCTTCATGATTATGGGGATAGGCATAGCAGATTATGTTTAAAAGTGTCTCTTCCAGGACCAGTTCTACCTTTTGCAAAATTTCAGCGGAGGTCTTGATCCTTTTTGCCTCATTGATGACGAACTCCTGAAAGATGGGCAGGTTTTCTCTGGTGGCAGAAAGCTGCAGCCAGGAAAAGTCACCGGAATCAGGCTGCCTCAAGGGCCTGCTCCCGGGTTTCGTAGATGTTGAAGATGGATGCAAACCCGGATATCTCGAAAACCTCCCTGACCATGCCCTTGAGATTGCAGAATATGAGGCTGCCGCCATCTGACCGGACCTTTTTGCCCACGGACAGAATGCTTCTGAGTCCGGCACTGCTTACGTACTCTACTTCCTGCAGATCCACCACGATATTTTTTTCGTTGCCAATGAGATCCAGGCATGTGGACTCAAAGTCCTGTGCAGTTGTTGTGTCCAGTCTGCCGCTGACGATGATTATCAGGGCCTTGTCCATTTTTTGGGAACTAATTTCCATACTCTTCTCCATTTTAAATTGTATCTGTTCAGCGCTTTGCATATCGCATGGCTTCCTGCCCCTTCTCCGTCCCGTAAGGCCCCGTGCCTGCGGGTTGGCTTCCGGCTCCGCATCCAGCCCGTAGGTCTTCCAGGCCGGAGGGGAGAGCATCCAGCCCGGAGAGAGAGGAGGCAAACAGCCTGGAGGATGACCGGCTTTCCCAGCACTATTTATTTCTAACGCGGGGTATACCCGCAACCCAAAAACATATTCTCACGCAAAGGCGCAAAGGTCGCCAAGGAAGGCAACCTCTTAAATTTTGCGTACTTTGCGGCTTTGCGGTTCAAATTTTTCTTGTTTTTTTCGATGGCAAAGATACGAGTTCTAAAAGACATAATTATTATCGGCAATCATTGAAGAGTCTGGCTATCAGCCGGATGTGCCCTTTTTCCTGCTCCGACAGTCTGAAAAAACACTCTGTCGCATCTCTGGAGAAAGCCTGTTCCTCAGCCAGGTTGCGATACATATCATAAGCCATTGTTTCAATGTCCAGAGCAATTTCCAGAAGGTGGGAGCAAAGTTCACCCTGGTCTGCACCCTGAAACTGATGCACAATGGCCGAGGTTTGCAGCCCGCCTTCAACGATATCGTCCGGGACGGAATCATAGAGTCCCTGGAAGTCCAATTCAAAAAGATCCTTGCCCTGCTGAAACACAACCCTGGCATGCGACTTTTCAAGCTTTGCCAGTTTCTGGATCTGTTTTTTAAGGCTGTCGTTATCCAGTATGGCCTGCAACTCAGAATAAAATTTCGAGGCCCCTTTTTCAAGGGAAACAGCTCTTTTGATGACACTTTTCAGGTCACGTTCCTGGTGAAAAATATTCACCCTGGGATAGTCCGGGAGAACTGTGCCCTGGTAAGCGGAAATTCCCCCCAGAAGATTGAAAATTTCAGAGGTAAAAAAACCGCTGTCCATAGCAAGGATTGCCGCGGACATGGATCTCTTGCCGCTTCGGCAGTAAAAAATCGTCTTTTTATCCGGGTCCAGCTCCGCAAGGCGTCCTTCAAGCTCATGCAGAGGGATAAGCCTGGCGCCGGGGATATGCTCCTGGGTGTACTCCTGGGGCTGGCGAACATCTACCAGCATGTAGTCTGTTTCCTTGTGCCGGCTGGAAAAATCAGCCAGATCCTGTGGATCCATGTTTTGTATCGGTGTTTGAATCACCTTGCTCCTCCTGGGCATAAGTCTGTCTTTATTTTATAATTTATGATGCACCTGCAAAAAGTCGGGGAATGAAAAATCCAGAAATTAACAATCTACTTAACCCTTTGATTTTACTGACCTCTGACCTCTGATCACTGACGTCTGTGACTGCAAAAATGACTTTTTGCAGTCACATCATTTATGACAGGGTTTAAGGAGTAAGTCACTGCCTTTTATTATATTGTGCAGCTGAGAAAAGGTCAAATGTTTGAAAACAGTCATTTGATCCGGACAGTGATCTGAACTTTGATTGGGCAATTTAGTAACAGTTTAGCCCATTATAAGGAAAGCAGGGGACAGGCACCCCAGCCCTTGTATTCTATTGATGAAAGAAAACAGGCTTAGAAAAACAAGGGCTGGGAGAGCCAGTCCCCATGCTACATATTAATGGCTAAACTGTTACGCAATTTAAATTTTTGAAGCAGATTTGGTTTGACTTCCAGTGGATATTATAGAAATTTGTCCCCGCCTGAGGCTTATTAAGTCCGGAACAGGAGACTGCAGCCCTGCAAAAGGCTTTTCGGCCCGGGAACAAGGCTGAAACACAACAGATTAAAATCAAAAGGGAGAGGGAGACATGAATGAGCGCTACCTGATTCAAAAGATCGCCACCTGCGACAAGTGCCAGGGCAGGGGCAAAGTGGAAAATCCGCTCTGGACTGAACTTATTGAAGAAGTGGGCGAGGACTACATCAAGAACCTGAGCAAGCATGACTACAACCAGCTTTTGATAGAAAAAGGACTTTTGAGCTTCGGCAGGTACGAGCCCAGGGAGATGAAGTGCAGCAACTGCAAGGGCTCAGGCGAGTTTTTCAGCAGTGTCAACCTGGAAGATGTCCCGGTTGTCGACGACCTGATGAAGAGGGTTGAGCGTTTGGAAAACAGGTCCTGAGCCTATTTTTCCCGGTACAGCAGGTAAAAGCTTACCGGGACCAGGACCAGGGTGAAAACCGTAGAGGACGTGAGCCCGAAAATCAGGGCCCAGGCCAGCCCGGAAAAGACCGGGTCCAGGGTGATGGGCCAGACCCCGATGGCCGTGGTCAGGGCGGTGAGTACAATAGGCCGCAGCCTGACTGCCCCGCTTTGCAGGATGGCCTCCTGAAGTTCTGTTCCCCTTTTCAGTGCGGACTGGATAAAATCTATCAGAACCAGGGAGTTGCGGATAACTATCCCCCCCAGGGCGATCATGCCGATCATGGCTGTGGCGGGAAAAAAGACCGGGTCGGCAAAACCGTCCACTTCCCGGCCGGCTATGATGTTCAATAGAAAGAACCCGGGCATGATCCCGGTCAGGGTCAGGGGGATGGCGGACATGATTAAAAGGGGCAGGCCCAGGGACCCGGTCTGCAATATCAGCAGGACATAAATGGCCAGCAGGGCGAATCCGAAGGCCAGGCCCAGGTCCCGGAAAACATCCAGGGTGATTTTCCATTCGCCTTCGCCCCTCCATTCCACGCTGAACCCCTGGGGCAGGGGGTCCTGCACCAGCCTGGACTTCATGTCCAGGACAGCCTCTCCCGGGGGCTGCCCGGCCATCTCCGCAGTGACGTAAACCACCCGGCGCAGGTTTTTGTGTTGGATGGGCTGTTTTGCAGGCACCTTTTCAAAACGGCCCAGTTCCTTGAGGGCTATTACATCTCCGGCAGAGGTGACGACCTGCAGTTGCTGCAGGTTGTGAATGCCGGAGCGTTTTTCCATTGGCAGAAACATGCGCACGTAGTGGGTTTCGCGCTCATGGGGGCTGTGCAGGGCCGCCGGCTTATCCCCACCGGTAAAAAGCCCCAGGGTGGTCAGGACTTCGCCGGCGTGCAGGCCGTGCAGGGAGGCCTTTTCCCGGTCCAGGACGAACTGCCAGCGCATATGCCGGGCCTGGGCGCTGTAATGCACATCACGTACGAACTTTTCCTGCTGCAAGATGTTTTTGACATGCCTGGCCGCCTCAATGGTCTCAGCATAAGTCCGGTCCGGCTCTGGATAAATTTCCGCCACTATGGTGGCCATTACAGGGGGGCCCGGGGGGACTTCCACCAGTTCCATGGTGGCCCCGTGTCTGCGGGCCAGATTCTCCAGGTCCCGGCGCAGGGAGAGAATCAGTGTGTGACTGGCTGTGTCGCGCTTCTGCCTGGGCTGAAGGTTGATGCGGATATCCGCCTGGTGAGAGTCCTGGCGGGCATAGTATCCCCTGACCATGGCATTGAAGTCCATGGGGGAGGCCAGCCCCGAATAAGTGCTGTAGGTGGTGATTTCCGGTACCCGGGAGAGGTAGTCTTCGAAGTCCCGCACCACGGCATCGGTAAGTTCCAGGGAGGTCCCCTCGGGCATGTTTATCACCACCTGAAATTCGTCCTTGTTATCAAAGGGCAGCATCTTTAGAGGCACCATACGCAGCAGGACGAGTGACACAGCCGCCAGGATAAGGACCAGGACCAGCAAAAAAAGTCCCCGGCGCATCCACCTGGATTTCAAAAAGGGCAGCATGAGGCCGCGGTATCCCTTCATTATCCAGTTCGGTACCCCCTGCTGAGCGACACCGGCTTTTTTTATCCCCGGGCGGCTCAGAAATCTGTGACAGAGCCAGGGTACTATGGTCACAGCGCACAGGGTGGAAAAAATTACCGTCAGAGGGACATTGGCAGCCATGGGGGCCATATAGGGACCCATCATGCCGGTGATGAAGAACAGAGGCAGAAAACAGGCGATTATGGCCAGGGTGGACATGACTACAGGTACAACCACTTCGCTTACCCCGGCCAGGACTGCATCTCCGGCGCTCTTGCCTCCCATGGCCATGTGGCGTTTGACATTATCCACGTTGGTGATGGGGTCGTCCACCACCAGACCCAGGGACAGAATCAGGGCGAACAGGGTGACCCTGTTGATGGTGTATCCCAGAAGAAAGCTGCCGAACAGGGCCAGGGAAAAGCTCACCGGAATGGCCAGGCCCACCACCAGGGCCGGTCTCCAGCCCAGGGTCAGGGTGAGCACCAGGACCACAGTGGCCACGGCGAAGAACAGGGACCTGAAGAGTCCGCTGACCTTTTCCTGGGCGGTGCGGCCGTAGTTGCGGGTGATTTCCACCCCTACGTCCTCCGGCACAATAAGCCCTTCAAGCTTTTGCATCCGGTCCAGGATACTGTCCGCCACCTGAACTGCATTGGTGCCCTGCTTCTTGGCCAGGGCCAGGGTCACGGCAGGCATGGAAGATGGTCTGTCCAGGCCTAGTTCCTGCATGTAGCGCCAGGACATGCCCAGTCTGGTGTAGCTTTCGGGCTCGGCCGGGCCGTCGCTCACCCGGGCTACGTCCTTTAGATAAACCGGCCGGTCCTGATGTATGCCCACCACCAGCCTCTGCACTTCCTGGACGGTCCTGAGATGCGCATCCCCCAGAATCAGAAAATGCAGGTTGTCTAAGGTAAAGTCCCCCAGGGTCCGGGAAAAGTCGGCCTGCTGAAGTGTCTTCTGGATATGCACAGGTGAGATGCCCCGCCCGGCCATGGCCTGGGGATCCATTTCCACCCGGACCTGCCTGGGACGGCCTCCGAAAATTTCAGAGCGGGAAACGTTTTCCACCTCTGAGAGCCTGGCCAGTAGTTCGTTGCCTATGCGTCTCAGTTCATAATCGCTTCTCTCACTGGAAAAAAGGGTCAGGTTCAGGATGGAGACGTCATCAATGCTTACCGGTTTTACAATCCAGTCCTGGACTATGGAGGGGACCTGGTCCTGGTGCATGATGATCTGGTTGTGCAGCCTGACCAGCGAGTTTTCCAGGTCCTGGCCCACGAAAAAGCGCACCGTGACCACGGCCCGGTCCCTCTGGGAAGTGGAATAGACGTATTCCACCCCCTGGACCTGCCACAACAGTTCTTCCAAGCGGGTGGCCACCAGCTTTTCCACTTCTCCGGGGCCTGCACCCGGGACATCCACGATGACGTCGGCCATGGGAACCACTATCTGGGGTTCTTCTTCACGCGGAGTGATGGTCATGGCCAGGGCGCCCAGGGCCAGGGCCATGAAAAGCAGGATGGGGGCCGGGTAGGAGGATAGAAACGGCCCTACAAAGGCAGCGATTCTGGAGTGTTCAGGGGCTTGGGACATGAACTGTTCAGGTTTACGGGATTGAGGGGTTTAATACTACTCTGTCCTGGACAGACAAACCCGATAAGACCTGCACCCGCCCGTTGTGCTCTGGTCCCAGACGCACATGTCTGGTCTGCCGCCGGCCGTCCCTCAGGATCTGCACGGTTTCCAGCTGGCCGATTCTGCGTACGGCTTCTTCAGGTATCATCAAGACCTCTTCAGTCTCCACCGGGATCAGCATGCGGGCGAACATGCCGGGATAGAGATCCGGACTGTCCTCAATGCACAGCTTGATTAGAAAGCTGCGCGAATCAACCTCTGCAGCCGGATCAATCTCGCTGACCCGGCCGGAAATTTTTATATCCAGGGCATCCACCTGGATCTCAAAAACATCCCCCGGGCTTACCCGGGAAATGAGCCGTTCCGGCACCCGGGCCTCCAGGCGCAGGAGATGCCTGGTCTGAAGTTTCAGCAGGGGCCTGTCCGGGGCGGCCAGGTCTCCGGGGTCGGCCATTGTGCGCACCACCTGGGCCCCGGCCGGGGCCCGGATGCGGGTATAGTCCAGGACCACCATGAGTTCGTTGATTTTTTCCTGCAGGGCGTCCCTGGAAGATGCGGCCTCCTGCAGGGACATGAGGGCCTGCTCATGCCCGGCCCGGGCCTGGAAATACTCTGATGCGGCCCGGTCCAGTTCCTGCCGGGTGGCTACGTCCCGGCTGTGCAGGCGTTGCATGCGCTCAAACTGCGGCCCGGCCTCGTCCAGAAGAGCCCCGGCCGCGTCAATCTCCCGGCGGATGCGCTGGATGGAGGCTTTGGCTCCCTCAAGGTCCAGGCGGGCCTGCTTGAGCCTGCTTTTGAACTCATCCTGTTCCAGCCGTATCAAAAGGTCTCCGGCCTCCACCATATCACCTGGCGCAACCAGGACTTCCAGGACCCGGGCCTGCACCTGGGCGCTGATAACCGGCTCCTGCCGGGGGCGGATGGTGCCCACAGCCTGGTAGTAGTTGACAACCTCGAATTTTTGGGCCTCAAAAACACCGGGCTCCTGGGTTGCGGATACACTTTGGGCCAGGCCCGGCCAGGATAAAAAAGAGGCTGCCGCCAGGAATGCGAGGTTCACAATGACTTTTTGGTGAAGTAATCGTATAATTTTTATCATGCAAAGGTTCCTGTATCCGTAACCATTCAGGGGGACAGGTGCCGGAAGTCTATCATAAGTTTCGCTGTAGTGCTATCTTCCGCCTGCCAGGGCCTGGCTGCAGGCCTGCCGGAATTTCTGCATCTGGGGGGAACCGGGGAATCTGCTGGTATATTCCAGGGCTTCCTGGAACAGGCCCAGGTTCATGCAGTTGACGCACTGACAGGCGCTCAGGTGCTCACTGCCGGGGAAGTGTTTCATGCCCTGGCTCAGGCCCTGGTAGGACTGCTGGTATCTGCCCTGCTTCTGCCTGATTATGCCCAGCCCCAGATATGCCCTTTCATTGGGATGCCAGGCAAGGGATTTTTCAAACAAGAACTCGGCTGTCTTCTCTTTGTCCGGGATTTCCTGGATAGCGGCGTAGTCTCCGTGGCTGAAGGTCATGCCCAGCCTGGATAGAAAATCCGCGTGCAGGGGATAAAGTTCTGACTGGTCTTTGAGTTTTACCTCCCGGGCGGCCCGAGGCAGGGTCCGGTAGTAGCAGTTGCGCAGCAACCGGCCGAACTCCAGGATCATTTCCGGGGTCATGCGGGGATCGGTTTCAAAATATTTGATGTGCTCCACTTTTTTCAGCCAGAAGTCATCAGTAAGTGCGCTTTTCTGCTTGAGTTCCCTGTACAGGGCCGTGCCCGGAAACATTTCCAGGATATAAAATACAGCGCTTAAGGGCTTGATGCTCTCCATGAGGTCCATGCTTTCCCGGATGGTCCCGCGGGTTTCGCCGGGGGAGCCGTAGATGAAGTAGGCCCTGGCCAGGATGCCGCAGGCCACAGTCTGCTCAAAGGCAGTCTGAATCTCCTGGTTGCTGATTTGCTTGTTCAACTCCTTTCTGATTCGCGGTGATCCGCTTTCTATGCCGTAGCTTATCTGGATGCATCCGGCCCTGCGCATCCAGATAAGCATTTCCTGGTCCACGCAGTTGACCCGGGAAATGGCGAACCAGGATATTTGCAGCCCCCGGTTGATTATCAGCCGGCAGATTTCAATGACCCGCTCCGGCTTCAGAGTAAAGGTGTCGTCGGAGAAGAAGAAAAAGTTAACACCTTTTGCATAAAGCATTTGCAGCATGTCCACGAAGTATGCCGGGGAGTGAAACCTGACTTTTCGACCCCAGAAATCCGGGGACCCGCAGAAGGAGCAGTTGGAGGGACAGCCCCTGGAGGAAACCAGGTGCTGGAAGGTGAAATGCTCAGCCGGAGAGGGCAGTTGATCCAGATCCATGATGTGTTCTGGAAGTCCGGTGCAGACCGTGTCCTTCTCCCGCCTGAAGGCCAGGCCCTTGATGTCGTCCAGATTGTCCAGATCCCCGCTTTCCAGCCTGGATACCAGCTGCATCAGAGAAAATTCGCCCTCTCCCAGGATGACGTAATCCACCTGGGCGAAATTATTAAGCAGATGTTCCCAGAGAAAAGTGGCCCCTATGCCTCCCAGAACAGTCACGGTTCCGGGCAGGACCTCCTTGACCAGTGCGGCTGTGTCTGTTGCTCCGAAACGGTTGGCATTGACAATGGAAAAGCCCGCCAGGTCAGGTTTTTTCTCCAGAAGTATCTCCCGGATATCCCTGTCAGTCTGCTCCACCTGGTACCAGTTGAGGATTTCCACCTGGTGGCCGCGGGATTTCAAAAGGGCCCCCAGGTAATAGAGCCCGATGGGAGTAACGCCCACATCTTCACTGTAAAGTTCGTGGGACCTTGGTTCCAGGCAGCGCGGATAAATGAGCAGAATTTTCATAAGGCGGTCCTGATCCCTTAATCCTTAATCCATAACACTACAGCGAAACTTATAAAATAGTATCTGTTTAGCGCTTTTAAGGAAAGCAGGGGACAGGCACCCCCGCACTTATTTTTCTGAAGGATGATTAACAGGTTTTAAAAATAAGTGCGGGGAGAGCCAGTCCCCGGAGGTCAATCATAAGTTTCGCTGTAGTGATAACCCAATTTTAAAAAGCCCTGGCTATGATGTCCCGGTAGTTGCGCACGCGGCTTACGAAGTGCACCGGCTCAAAGCCGCGG
>PWSL01000037.1 GCA_003563255.1 Desulfonatronospira sp.
ACGCAGCAGCATGCGTCACTGGTCCGGGTGGCCGAACAGATTGAATTAGCCACAGGTGGCCGTGTCACCATGTCGGTCGAGGTTGGAGGAGGCATCGCCCCCGCGACGCAGGAGTTCTCTGCGGTCGAGGTAGGAACGCTCGATTTCGCCGTCACATGCTTCATGTACTGGCGCGACCGCTGGGATGAGTGTGGTCTGTTCACGACAGTTGGCGGCGGCATGTCCCCCATGGAGGCCCTTTCGTGGTTCCGTGAGGGTGGTGGCGGAGAATTTGCCGACGAAATGATCGCCGGTTCCGGAGTGCACATCGTCAGGGACGGCGGCTGGATGGGACCTCCCGAGATTTACATGGGCATCGACGAGCCTCTCGAGTACCCCAACCATGTTCAGGGCCTTACACTTCGTGGTGCCGGTGATGGCGCCGAGATCTGGGAGCGCATGGGCGCCAGCATGGTCATGATGCCCGCAGGTGAGGTGTTCGAGGCAATGCAGCGCGGCGTTATCGACGGCTACGAGGTCTCGATGCCGACACTCGACTGGGATCTTGGCATGTATGAGGCCGCGTCATACATGTACCTTTCCGGCGCTCGCCAGCCTTACGAGTTCAACCCGTTCATCATCAACAAGGACCTCTGGCACGATTTGCCTTCTGACATTCAGACCATCATCTCGGAGGTGAATCAGACCGAGACCATTCGCGCATACGCCGAGTTGCTGAGAATGGATCAGGAAGCGATCGACCGTTTCATTGACTACGGCACCAATATCCAGGTTCTGCCTGAAGGGATGGAGGCAGAATACCAGCGGGCCGCGGAAGAATACTATGCAGAGCGAGCCGCTGCAGATCCGTGGGAAGCTCAGATACTTGAATCCTACTGGTCCTGGATGGAGTCTCTGCGTGAAATCTGGTATCGCATATAGTCAGGAAGACTCCTGCAACAGCTGTGATAGCATGAACTTCATGCACGTCCCGGGAGCCGATTGGCTCCCGGGACGTGCCATAAAGGTGTGACAACGTGAGAAAAGTCCTCAAGGTGATTGACACGGTAAATGCGAATCTCGGCCAGTTCGTTAAATGGATGGTCGTGGCCGCGATTCTCGTCATCTGTCTGCAGGTTGTCATGCGGTACGGGTTCGGCCGCGCTCAAATGTGGACGTACGAGTTGCCTATCCAGATCGCCGCATGCATGTACGCCCTTTCGTGGGGGTACGTGTTACTGATCAAGGGGCACGCACGCGTCGACATAATCTACACCCGCTTTTCGGAGCGAGGACGTGCCATTATCGACTCCGTGTGTTTCCTGGGTCTGTTCGTCCCAGTGGTGGGTTTCCTTACCCTCATGTCGTACAGATGGATGATTCGCGCGTTCGATATTGGTGAGCGTACTGTGTTCACCTACCTGTACTGGCCCGCACAACCGCTAAGAACTATCATCTTCATAGGTATCCTCCTGTTCTTTATACAGGGCCTGGCTCAGTTCTACCGGGATGTTTACCTGGTCGTGAAGGGTGTGAAGTATGATTAGCATGACTCCCGAGGTAACGACCATTGCTCTGCTGGGAGGTGTGCTCGTCGGCGTGCTTCTTGGTTATCCTTTGGCCATCTCCGTTGGTGCTGCGGGCCTCATTGTAGGCTACCTGCTGTTCGGACCAGCCATCATTGGCGACATGTTCTATAACCGGATGTTCAACCAGCTCACCAACTACACGTTGCTGGCAGTGCCGTTCTTCGTGTTTATGGGCATTATGCTGGAGCGTACAGGGGTAGCCGAACAGTTGTACTCGGTGCTGTATCTGTGGTTCGGTGGGCTTCGCGGTGGCCTTGCTGTCACCACGATCATTATCGGAACTATTATGGCTGCGTGCGTGGGCGTAATCGCAGCCTCCACGATGATGCTTGCGCTTGTTGGCATTCCAGCTATGCTGAAGCGAGGCTACAGCAAGCCGCTGGCCACCGGTTCGGTCTGCGCGGGAGGCACTCTGGGCATCCTCATTCCACCCAGCATTATGCTGGTGGTTTACGGTCCAATGGCAAACCTGAGCGTGGGACGCCTGTTCTTCGGCGCCTTTGTGCCCGGATTTATGCTCGCTGGACTGTACATGCTCTACATCGTCATCTGGTGTCTCGTCCGGCCGGCCGAAGGACCCGCCGTGCCGGTTGAGGAACGCAGCGTGCCGCTCTCCGTGAAGACTGGGATGCTGGTGAAGTCTCTTGTGCCGCCCATGCTCATCATCCTGGCCGTTCTCGGCAGCATCTTCTTCGGCGTGGCCGCTCCTACAGAGGCAGGTGGGGTAGGTGCACTCGCTGCCACACTCCTCGCGGTGGTTTACCGCAGGTTCAGTTTCAGAGCATTGAGAGAGACTGCACTGTCAACCATCAAGCTGAGCGGCATGATCCTGCTGATCGCGTCGCTCGCGTTCGCGTTTGTGGGTGTATTCATTCGAGCTGGTGGCGGCGCCGTTGTCACTGAGTTTTTGCTTGGCGCTCCCGGCGGCAGATGGGGTGTATTCTTCGTAGTTATGCTCCTGTCTTTCCTGCTGGGCATGTTCATTGACTGGATCGGCATTGTGTTTATCATGGTGCCTATCATCACGCCGATTGGCGCGGCTCTGGGTTTCGACCCGCTCTGGTTCGCGATGATGATCATCATCAATCTGCAGATGTCATTCCTGAGTCCGCCATTCGCCTATGCCATTTTCTTCGTAAAAGCGGCATCACCTCCCGAATTCGGGGTTGAGACGACTGACGTCATCCGTGGCGTGGTTCCGTTCCTGTTGCTGATCGTTCTCGGCCTTGGACTCTGCATCGC